>NZ_KE384146.1:0-59721 GCF_000424165.1 Butyrivibrio sp. AE3006
TACCAGGGGTGAGTGTTACAGGAAATGCTTATCGAAAAAGTATATAAGTCAAATTATCATTTTCAATTTATATACCGAACGGAGAAGTTACGGGAGAAATAGGTATATAAATTTGACGTAAGAGCTTTTCTTATATATGTTGTGCAAAAGACGCGTTATAAATATTTTAGGAACACTTTTGTAAAAAGAGAGATAATTAAAATGTTATACTGTAGTGTATGGTTTTTTTCTGCAGGATAGTTGCAGGCAGAATCTGCTATCAATAGAGATTTAGAAGGAATGAAAAGATGAATTTGAAAAAATACTTTGCCGATGCAGGCATGAAAAGAACATTTATCGGCGTAATCATTGGAAATATTTTTGTAGGCCTTGGAGTTGGTATTTTCAAGCTTTCCATGATGGGAAACGATCCATTTGATGGTATGAACATGGCTCTTGCCGAGGTTACAGGAATCTACTACCCTGTTTTGCAGATAATTGTAAACCTGCTTCTTTTTGTAATTCAGATACTGTTTGGAAGAAGGCTTATCGGTTTCGGAACGGTGATCAACGCATTTTTCCTTGGATATATTGCCACCTTCTTCTACAATCTGCTGTTTGGAATCGTGGGCGAACCCCAGGGCTTTGTGCTTAGATTATTTATAGTATTTATGGGTGTTCTGGCGATCTCTCTTGGCTTGTCGTTATATCAGACAGCGGATCTTGGCGTTGCACCATACGATGCACTGGCCCTCATAATCAATGAGAGATTCCCTAAAATCCAGTATTTCCTTGCAAGAATCATGTGCGATGCCATTTGTGCTCTCATCTGCTTCCTTGCAGGCGGAATAGTAGGCATCGGCACACTGGTTTCCGCATTTGGGTTTGGACCATTTATTCAGTTCTTCAATAGGACTGTTTCGGAGAAAATATTGGTTAAGTGAGTGCCACCGGGGACGGTTCTCTTTGGCACGTGCCACCGGGGACGGTCCCCAATGGCATGAATAAACAAGGCAGGGTCCAACAGCCCTGCCTTTATCTCTGTCTTCAACATATTTAAATGAAATAGCTCTCTACCGGTCCTAAATATGTCTGCGGAAGCTCATAGGTATCTTTGTGCATTACGAGTTTTTCAAGCACAAAGCCTGCATCTCCGGCATATACTGACAATGTGTTGAGGCCTTTACGCAGTTCAATCTTAGCGGTAGCAACATGCTCGTGATCAAGGACTGCCTTGTCCCATTCAGCACACTGGTAATCTGTAAAATAGCCATCACCTACACCGTGAGCAATGGATACATCTCCATCATTTACGGCATAGCCAAAGTTAAGACGTCCGCTGCGAATGATGGGATTTCTCATTGTACAATGGAAAACTATATCATAAAGTCCGCTTTCCTCTGCAATAAACGCATACTTAACGCAGGGCACATCACCTGACTTAATCTGTTCTACGCCATAGCTCTCCGTCGCAGGGATTACCTTGATTGCTGATGCTCCGGCTTTTCCAAGGTGTGCTATAACCTTAAAGCCTGCAGCCTCAACATTTGATTTCTCTGCGAAGTTTTCTGCACCAATAACGATAAGGTTTTGACGCTCTACAAAGACGTTCTTTTTATGAGTTGTATCAGCGGCATTAGAGCTACCGGATGTCTGTAAATCCTCGTTAAGGCCTGCGAGAAGCTCTGACATATCGGAATTATCAGCTTCAAATGAAAGTCTTGTTTCAGATACAGTGCCGTTATCAAAGGTGAGCTTTACCCTAGCTTCGGCGGTATCTTTTCCGGAAATAGCATCTCTGTTCACAGTAAACACAACTGTTTTTCTGCCTTCTGCGGATTCTGTAGCACCTGTTTCAATTGAAGATGAACCCGCCGTCATACTACCGGCAATTTCAAGAGCATTATCAGCTATTTCTACTCTGCCCTTAGATTCATTGCAGATAAGCCATTCGCAGTCACTTTCAATCTCGTAAGTAAATCCAATCTCTCCTCTGCTGTCTATATCAAGCAGAACCTGCTCAGTGTCAGGTCTTGTGAAAGCATCGTTTCTAAGAGCGGGACTTCCCTGCCAGTGCGTGCCAAGATCCAGCTGTCTTGATCCTCTAAATGATATGATAGCCTTTGCTTCATAAAGTGGCGAAACAAAAGAAACCGTAGGATATGACCAGTTATAGGCATCCCAGCTTCTAAAACCTGTGTGGGCTGAGCTCATCATATGATTCCATTTTCCGCCATTAAAGCCGTGGAAATCTGCCACATATTTTTTATCTGCGCGAACTCTCTCCATAACGGATTTCGCATAGTGGTTAGCATACACGCAACCTCTCTCTGCCAGCTCTCTGTTCATGGCTGCTTCCACATTCATAAGAATATTGTTAAGTGAAGCTGCCGCAGGATAGAAAATCATACTTCTATAGGTTGTAAGAGCAGGTTCAGGCAGCTCCTTATCAAGCTTTATGGCTTTTTCCAAAATACGACTTACTTCGCTGCGAACTCTGTCGCCCTCCATGAAATCTACAGGATTGTATACTCTGGGGTTTGTGGTCTCAGGAGTTCTTGTGGAATTCCATGTAGAATACCCTGTCAAAACCTCGAAGATATCATCCTTCTGAGCATTTGATGCGCCATCTCCAAACTGAGTATCAATCCAATTCCTGATGAAATCTTCGATTTTATCCATATCTTTATTGGCATCATAGTCATAAGCAAGCTCCATGAAAAAGCTAAGAGGATATTCGTTCATCTTAAGATCGCCAACATTGACGATCCACATTTCCCTAACACCTGCCTCGTAGGCAAGGCTCATCTGCTCACAGGTCTTTGTAAGCCTGTTACAGTTTACCCACTCATAGCTTATGGGTGCGCCATGATAATCAAAGTGATAATACATTCCAAAGCCGCCGGGGTGCTTTGCTTCCTCTTTTGTGGGCAGTGCTCTCACATGACCGTGGTTATCGTCACTTAGAAGAAAAATTACATCCTTAAGCTCATCCCAATCCTTCAGCCCTTCTGTATTCTCATCACCGTAGTAGTAATCCTCCACCTCTTTGTAGATTGCAAGCATACGAGGAATGCCGGTAAGCTCAGGATTCATCTGCTCTCTTAAAATATCATCCTGAGCCTTGATGGCCTTTTTTACTACATCAATATTGTCCTTAAGTGTGGCATCCTCAGGTAAAAGCTTGGAATCAGACTCACCGCGCATACCGATTGTAATGACGTTTTCAAAGTCCTTATTTCGAATTACGCCGTCCTTCCAAAATTCTCTGATGCCCTTCTCATTGGTGATAAAGCTCCAGGCATTATCATCACTATATTTTTTATACTGTCTCTGCCACTCAAGACCTGCTCTGCAAAGGGGCTCATGGTGTGATGTTCCCATAATTACGCCAAGGGTATCAGCCAGCTCTGCACTCTGTGTCCCGGGACCGTCCTCTGAAAAAGAAGAATTCCACATGGCAGGCCACATATAGTTGCCCTTCAGTCTAAGCAGCAGCTCAAAAATCTTCTCATAGGCATTGGCATTAACATCGCCGTAGCGCTCAGTACACCAGTTTCCAAAGGCAGGCCACTCGTCATTGATGAAAAATCCGCGGTATTTAACTGAGGGCTCCTTTGATACAATCTCTTTTTCAAAATCTAAAACCAGCTCGGCTTTTTTGGCAGGCGCTGCATCACCCCAGAAAACAAGCGGTGATACGTCGCATATCTCTGACAGGCTAAACATGCCATAGATAGTTCCGCGCTTGTCACTTCCTGCGATTACCAGAAGCTTCTTAACACTGCCATACTCCGGGAAAGGCGCCTCCACAAGAGACATCTTATAAACTTCGCGTTTCCCGTCTATGTCACTTACAGATATTTTTCCATCAGAAATAAGTCTGTCTAAGACAGGACTTTTACCAATAGTAGCTGCAATGATCAGGTTTTCAGAAGTGATCTCTGAAAGCTCATCGTAAATCTCAGGTCTTTTTCCTGTGACGATTTCTATATCCTCTGCCACGGTTTTTCCGATTATTTTTATTCCTTCGAAGGCTTCCTTCTCAATGAGGAAGTCTGCTATTTTTCCATTTTCAAATAAACTAAAGCTACGCATAAAATTACCTCCGAGATTTTTATATTATTGCATATAAAAATCTCGGAGGCTTGTCGTATCTTGCGCTCTTTTTGTCAAATTTAAACCTTATCCAAAATGATGTTTAATTATATTCTGTCCGTCAGATAGCCTTCTGTTGCGCTGGCCCAGGAATAGGAACTCATCGCTGGTAACCCGGCGCTTAAAAATGCGTTTTTATAAATTCTGCGCTTACTTCAGCGCTTTTTACAGGATCATTTTGAATCCAGTTCATGTGAGTTTCCAAGATTACAGCTTCAATGCCGCATTTCTTAACTGCGCATGAAATACCTTCAAGATTCATATTTCCATAGCCCAGCTCTGTAGGATTTTCCTTTAGAATTGGCGTCATATAGGGCCCTTTTTCTCTGTTTCCCCTGTCGTTAATATGCCAGAATCTAAGTCTGGACCCAAGCTTATCAATGATGGCATACACATCTGCTCCGCCATCTGTCATCCAATAGGTATCAAGCTCAAAATTCACATACTCCGGGACTGTTTTTTCTATAAGTACGTCGTATGCAGTTACGCCATATCTCACCTTTTGCAACTCACTGTTGTGATTGTGATACAAAAGCTTTATGCCCTGACCCTTTAGTGCTTTTCCTGCACAGTTCAGTCGCTCTGCCAGCTTCTCAACTTCGGTATTATCGCTGTAATCAAACCTGTACATTCCGGTAATCACCACAACGTCAGTGCCAAAGCTTTTTGCAAGCTCAGCAATTGCGGCAGGATCGTTCTCTACAGCGCCAAGATTAGAATTGAGGCTACTGACCAGCATACCACTTTCAGAAATCAGCCTGTGCCAGTCATGATTTCCGCTGTTTCCGATACTCATGCCTCCAAAGCTTGTCAGAAGCTTTACTATCAAAGAAGACTTCTGAACCATGAAATCATTGAGCTCTATGTAATCATAGCCTGCAGCCTTAATCCTTCTTAGAGCATCAAGAGTGGTGTCGTGATTTTTGCATACTCTTCCAAGCATTATCTGCTGCACGCCCTTTTTTACAGGACATGCAGCTGCTCCGGAAAAATCAGAACCTGCACGTTGTTCTTCGTTCATAAAAACCTCATTACTATCATTCATAGGTAAAAAATCTAATATGCCAAACACTGGGACTGCTCATGGACATCTGTGCCGCCTCATCGCCGTTTAATCTGCGGCCTGGAATCCATCTGCCCTTTTCAAAGCATCCTTCAGTAACCTCTAAAAAATCCAGGTTTGGAACATCAGGATTTGCCGAATTCAAGGAAATTCCGCAGGCGTTTCCTACTACCCAGCATTCATTATCGCTTACTTTAAGGCAGAGACATGCTCCGTCTGAGCGTGGATTTACTGGACTTTTGAAGGTTACGCTTACGCTAAATGAGCCAAAATTCATAGTGGCCGGTAGTGCCCCGAAGGGATTCCCATCCGCAGCAGGTGCGGGAGAATCTGTTTCCGCTGAAACGGCCTGCAGGCAATCAGTGCCGTAGGCTTCTGCAAGCATGGGCATCATTTCCTTTAAAATCTGACCGTAAGCCGCATATTCTTCGAAATTCTGAGGTGTTTTCAAGGCCGGATCAGTTACGTCCATTCCAAATAAAAAGGCCTGCACTGCAGTAAATGGCTTACCAATATCGTCAAAGCCAAAGGGTGAATAACACATAGCGTGATAGTGCCCTACTGTATAGCAAAGTCTTGGGGCGGCGTAGCCGTGAGTTGCACTCTCCGGAATGAAAAGAGCATTCCCGCGTCTTGTATACTCGTCGCAAACTTCTTTGAACTGCGGTACGTAAATATCCGGGCAATACACGTCAATATTTGGTGCGCAGAAGTCCCACACCTCATGAACCTTGGATATAGGACCGCCTGTAGGATAGGTTCCCGGCTTATCACCCTTATCGAGCCAGCAATTGGCTGCCATGGGAAGCGGATATACCTTTTTTCCGGCCTCAGCCACAGTATTTACGAATTTAGATACATAATATGCAGAGAAAATTTCATCAGCGCAGTCTCCGAAAACTTCCTTCCAGCTACCCTGCTCTTTTCCCGAAAGAACCGCTTCTCTTATTTCTTCTGTCATAGTCTCAGTATGACTTCTCATGTATGAGGCAAAAGCTTCCGGAACAGCTGCCTCAAAAGCAGCATCTGCCGCATCTGACACCTCTCTTGAAGCTCCAAGAAGTCCTGTCTCATTTTCCACCTGAACCGCAATAACAGTCTGCTGTTCTTCGTCATAGGTTTTAAGGAAAGACATGAAAGCAGCAAAGGCCTTTGCATCTGCCTTTACAGTCTCTTCTCCAAGATAAGATAGTGTAGTATAAGGGATTTTTACAGGAAGTGAAGGCGAAATTGCCCGGCCTGCCTTGTTTTTTCCCTTTTCAATCTGAGCTCTGGGGAATTGCTTAAGGTCCTGCTTTACCCATCCTGGAGCATACATGCACTCTGCATTTTTCCAGCTTCCAAACCAGAGAAAGACGATCCTCATTCCCCTCTCTCTTGCCTGATTAATAAGCTCTGTGGGCACTTCAAAATTAAAACACCCTTCCTCCGGTTCAATCATTTCCCAGGTTGCAGGAAGGAGCAGCGTGTTCATCCCAAGCTGACCAGCGATATCCCAGATTTCCTCCATGTATTTCGGTGATGAGGAGTCTGAATTGTGAACTTCACCTGCAAGTAAAATGAAGGGTTTATCTTCAACTATCAGCACCTGCTTGTTGTTTCTTGTTTCAATGTGAGGAATTGTGTGATTCATCATAATTTTGTAACCTCTCCTTCAGTAATGCCGCTTTCGTTAAAACTGTCTACTCTCAAATAGTAATCTCTTCCGGTAACCAAAGCACCTATGCGCTTCGCGCTACCTACAGCATCATCTCCAAGAACCATCCAACTGTGATAAAGCTTTTCAGGTGAGCTTCCCCAGAGAATCACATGGCCTACAGCATTATCTCCTGCTTCAATCTTTACACTCATATCGATGCCGGAATCTCTTTTTGCAGAAAAAACAGGAGCTTTTGGCAGCTCGCCCTCGCCTTTTCCAAATACGCGAATGCCGGAAAGAGCGGGAATCTGTCCATATGGAACTTCAATATTAGAAACTCTGATATATCTTATCTCCCTGCCTTCTTCCATTACCACCAGGTCATGAGTCAGATCAGTTGTTGCTTCTGATTTATCCTCTAAAACAAAGAAATCTTCGCCGTCCACAGATCCTTCCATTTTCCAGCGGGTGCAATAGGTCTTGTCATCGATAAAACGAGCCTGAGTGGTTCCTCTGATCTCACCGGGGATAGGAATATCAAGCTTTCCATCGCCAAAGTTAATTTGCACAGCATTTACTTTATATACGTTTCCAAGATCAACTGTAATCCATTCATCCTTGCCTGTTGATGCAGGACGCCATAGTGTCTGCACATCCTCATCAGTAACATTTTCTGAAGGATTCTCTGAAAGTGCGGATGAGCAGCTTGTCTTTTTGTCATAGCTCAGAAGGAACCAGTCCGGATTTTTCCAGGGATCCTGCTTTGCACCGCTTATTTTAAAGGGCCAGTTACCGTATCTCTGATTGCAGAACAGTTCTCCGTCCTTATCAAAGCCTGCAGGCCAAAGTCCTACTCGTCTCTCAAAGTCGTGATTTACACTTATTCTCATGGTAGCGGTGTGCCAGAGATTTCCGCTTTTATCCTCCATGGTTGAGCCGTGGCCTGCTCCCGGTAAAAATCCGCCGGGATTATAGGAATAAGGATTGTTCTCAGCCAGCTTATAGGGGCCAAGGGGCGAATCCGATACGTAAACGCCATCACCATAGGTATTGAACTGAGTTCCTGCAAATGCATATTGCAGATAGTATTTTCCGTTATGCTTATCCACCCAGGCGCCTTCGATATAGGGCATATTGGAGAACATACCCTTGATTAGTGGCTTAAGGTCATCGGGAATCTGATCTTCCGTGGTGTTCTGCATAGCAAGAAAGCCCTGAAATCCCTTCTCAATTTCCTCTTGTGAAGCAGGAAAAATAGAATTATCCTCTCCAACTCTCTCATAGCCATACTCAGTGGGATGTCCCTCAAGTATAGGCACTTTCTCGCCCTTTGGAAGCATGGTTTCAGGGTCAAGCTCGCATCCGTAAATGGGCTCTGTATTGGAGCAGCCCCAGTAAAAATACACTTTTCCATCATCATCTATGAAAAGATTGGGATCCCAGTAAGGGAAGTTGCCGGGAATTTTCTCATAGGGTCCGTTCAGAATATCCTTCGTTCTGAAGCGGTCGCAGTTTTCATCTCTTTTTGATGCGCAAAAATATACGTAATCTCCCATTACTCGTACATCCGGAGCATAATCGTATAAAGGAAGCTCATCAGGAAGTCTGTGATTTTCCCACTTTACAAGATCATCAGACACCCATACTCCCAGTGTCATGGATGCAAAAATATAGTATCTGCCCTTGAAAAGGATCATGGACGGATCCGCAGCTTCTCTGCAAATCTGGATTTCTCCGCCCTTTCTGGGGTCAGCATTAAACTGATATCTGTAGTTGATGTTTATCGGGTTGCAAACGTAGCTCATTTCATTTTCTCCTCTATAATTGCTTGCTATTTCTAACTGAGTTCGTTCGAATACGGGGCTCGTAACTAATTACCTAAACTGATGGTATAGTCATACTTTCCGCCGCAGACTGCTGTTTCTTCCATGCCGTGTATTCTGATTTTCGCTGTTACTCCGTCAGGAATTTCTATATGAAAAGAACAATCATTATCATTATACTTCCATTCTACTCTTATCATGCCTTTAGGTGAATCAAAATATCCCTTCGCAAAGGATAATTGTTTACTGGGAAAAGGTTCGATAATTACTGCATCATGTGCGTAATTTATTCCCAAAACTCCTGATATCAGCCACCCGGAAATTGCTCCGTAGGAATAATGATTTAGCGAATCGTGAACGGTGCCATCTTCTCTTATGCCATCCCAGGTCTCCCAGATGGTCGTTGCACCTTTTTCAACGGAATAAAGCCAGGATGGATATGTGCGCTGTAAAAGAAGCTTATATGCAGTATCCACGTATCCATGCTTTGCCAAAACTTCGCAGAGGAAAGGCGTGGAAAGAAAACCGGTGTTTAAATGATATCCATTATCAATTACCAGCCTGTTTAAATCCTCCGCTGCATTTTTCTCTTCATCCTCTTCAAGAAGTCCAAAAGCCAGGGGTCTTACATATTCACACTGTCTCTCGGAGTGAATATGACCATCCTTTAAAACAAGATACCTGTACGCATCTCTTGCCTTATCAGACAAATCCCTGTAATAGTCTGCGTCATTTGTCTTACCGAGGGTACATGCAATCTCTGATAACAATCTTGATGAATATGAAAAAAATGCTGTTGCCACTTCCGGCTGGCCATCTCTAAATGCCGCTGCCATGGTCTTCATAACATCCGCTCCGGGTTCGCACCATTCACCGTAATCCATGCCTGTATCTATGATGAATTTTCTGTAGGGATTTTTGCCAAAACGGTTCTTTAGCTTGCTTTTGCCGGCTCTTTTCTCAAGAAAGCCTACCCATGCCTTCATCATTTCGTAGTTTTCTGAAAGGATAGATACATCTCCCGATTTCTTATATAAAAAGTAAGGAACAATGACCGAAGCATCTCCCCAGCCAACTGAAGCAGAAAACATCTCTGCAATTCTTCCGGGCACACCGTTTCTTGGACTGATATATGCCATCTTGCCGTCAGAATGCTGGTTAAACCTGACACTGGAAAGCCAGTTGCGATAAACACCCTCGCAGTCCATAAGATAGGATCCGGTCTTTACAAAAACTCCGGCATCACCGGTCCAGCCGGCTCTTTCCCTGGTGGGACAGTCCGTTGGAATATCGCAGAAGTTGGATTTCATGCTCCATTTGCTGTTTTTAAAAAGCTTGTTTACAGCTTCATCTGAGCACTCAAAGTCCGCTGTTTCTCTCATATCAGAGTAAACAGCGATGCTTCGAATGCTTATGTTTTGGAGAGGAATATCCGTTACGATTTTTGCATAACGAAATCCAAATATTGAAAAATGAGGCTTAAACTCGTTTCTACCATCCTTGCAGATATAGTTAATTTCCTGCTTGATTCCGCCTGCTTTATTTCGGTCTCCCGGCTGAAAATTCGCTATGGTAAAATTTCCGTTTTCATCCAGCGTTTCGCCATGGATTAGAGTAATAGTCTGGCCGGCCACAGCATTCTCAATCATAATTTCCGTGTATCCTGCCAGGTTCTGTGAAAAGTCATAAACGTCTTCACCGGCAGATGTTTTTATGAGTTTTCCTTCAAAAATCTCATGCTCCAGAATGTAGGGAGCGTCCTGCGGAACCAGATTTTCCATATCAAAATCCAAGGTCCTCACAGGGCTCCATTCCTGTATATCCTCAAGTCTTGCATCATAGTTTTCGCCAAGCTCTAAGTCTGTAAGAAGTATGGGCCCCTGCCCTGAGCCTTCCCAGGATTCATCTGTTACAAAGAGCTCTTTTCCTACTCCGTCTATAGCCTCGCAGATAAAAGAAATATCCTCTCCAAAGAAATTCCTGGTTCCGTCAATTCCTATGCAGCCTCTGTACCAGCCATCACCTAAGGTGACGAAAATCTCATTTTCACCTTCTTTTAAAAGGCCTGCAATGTCGTATTGCTGGTACATAAGTCTGTCGTTATACTCTGTACATCCCGGTGTGAGCCTGGCATTCGTAACAGCTTTTCCGTTAACTGATATTTCATAAAGGCCGTGGGCCGTGGCATAAAGCAATGCATTTTCCGGAACGGATTCAAGTATCAGGATTTTCCTTAAATATCCTGCGCCTTTCCTTACATCAGGCTCTGTCTTCTTCTCCGGCGTTATCCATTTTGCATTTTTAAAAATCTTTTCTGTCATAAAAATCCTTTTAAATTTTCAATATCAGGCACACTCTTTTGCTGCCTTCTTTTTCTCAGAAATCCTGTGCTGTACCTTAACCATTTCTTCCTTTGTGAGGTCGCATTTTCTCATGGCAACGATGGTACAGATCCAGCCGATCATGGCAAGGCCGTACTGCAAAAACATTGTCATCCAAAAAATAGATCTTGTCAGCGGGTCTCCCGGCTGAGGTAGAGTCTGTGTGTAACCCACAAGAGCAACTGCGCCTGTTGCGATAACTACTGAAAAAGCAGAAACAATCTTATCAATTAAGTTGTAGGTTCCTGTCATTACAGCAGGGATAAATTTACCGGTTCTGTCCAGCTCATAATCAATAAGGTCTGATACAAATGCCGAATTTGCTGTGGTTACGCACATCTTTGCTCCGTTAAGAATAAGTGTTAAAGCAACGTAAATTATCATCATGGGTCCAAAGGTTGCGATGTGATGAGGATCAATTACTCCAAAGAAAGCTATAAGTCCCGCAGAAATTCCCATGCATGCCCAGGTCCAGGTTGTAATGGATTCTTTATTTCCGTGCTTTCCTGCATATCGAGCGCCAAATACGGCAAATAAAATTGCAGGCAAAATAGCTATCATATTAAGTATTGTTGACAGTCCCATATTTCCGATTACGATTCCTGCAAGTAGTGTTCCCACAATTGACTGACTTGCAACCTGCTGCGCAATTTTATCTGATGCTGCAGCAACTATATAGCACTGAAAAGGTTTATTTTCCTTAACTGCACTGACCATATCCTTAATACTGAGCTTTTCTTCTTTGTTTGCTGTAATGTTTTTAAAGTTTTCAGGTTTATCGTATTCAGACACACCGATACATACAAGCACCACTCCAAGTGCTGATACTGCAAGAGTTAGAATGCATGCAGCTGAGAGATAGGCCTGGTTGTAGGTTCCGCCGAATTTCGGAAGAAGTATTACATTGAGGGCAATACTAAGTGTAATAGGAACAAGATAATTAAATACTGTCTGCCATACACCGATAGTAGGTCTTTGCTTGGGATCATTGGTAAGTAAATTCGGTACCGTAAGCGCTGTCATGTTAGTCATGGTATAGCCGATTACATAAAGTATGTAAAATCCCACAAAGGTTGCAAGGCCGTGACCCTTACTGGAAAAGCCGCTGAACATGCAGAAAAGTGCGATAGCCTCAATAATCCAGCCTGCGACGATAAGTATCCTGATTTTTCCCCATCTGGTATTAACTCTGTCGTAGACAAATGCCAGTAGAGGATCTGTTATAGCATCTAAAATTCTGGTAAATGTTAGGATTCCGCCAACCGCTACAGTTGCGATTCCATAGCCCACATTGGCTGAATAGCTGGCGAGGCCGATCAGTGAATATAGGCTCATACCCACAAGTCCGTTGCAGGCAAAAAGAATTATCTGCCAGGTTTTGGCCTTGTGATATACATTATTTTTATCTGAATTATTTACATTTAAGTTTTCCATGTTACCCTCCGTTTATCTAAATTACCCCCGTTATTATTTTGCTTTTTTAATCTGAGAAAGTGCTTTTTCAAGAGCCTTAACCTCAGGAGAATCTGCATCAAATCCGCCTTGTTTAAGCAGCTTATTAATCGGCTGTCTTGCGATTATTGCCTGCATTGCTTTAGGAATTTTCACTCCTTCTCCCATACCACCTGCTGTTCTGGAATTCATGGCAGCCATCATATTATCAAGTATCGCCTTCCCTTCAGGGACAGCATTTACTTCTGCCATGGTACTGGAAAGTGAGAGATATTCGCTGTCATTTGACACTTCCTCATCCTTTTCGTCAAACCAGTTTCTAACCTTGTCTGCCGAAATAAAATATGAGGGATTTGGCTCTGAAACCTTTACTATTTCCATCTCATCACTCTGTTCCTCTGCCACAGCTTTGATTCTATGTACTGCAGAAATCGGAACCATGAATTTAAATATATGTTTTCCTTCTTTGGTCTCCACTTCTCTGTCATCCACGTAAAGAGTCACCTTATTCAGATTGGAATACACTTTAATCTCTGTGTTTTCTTCTATCCGATCGTGATACCTTCTTCCGCACAGATGAACGAAAGGCTCATCTGACCACCATGCTTTGTAGATGTAATAGGCATCCTTCTTTGTTTTCCTATCAAAAGTGATAAGTCCTTTATGATTTTTCCCGGGATCCCCTGCATCCTCTCTGCCGGCTGCTGCAAATTCAAACATGTTCCAGCAATAGGTTCCCCAGATATAGGGTCTTGTGCTGAACATTTCAAGCATGTGCTCGTGATAAATTGCCTGATAGCTTTCAGTAAAATCGCCCTTTTCAGGCTTTGGCGACTGCAGCGATATAACTGAATCCGCACCGTATTCCGTAAGGCCGATAACTGTATTTGGATGCTCCTTGTGGAAATCATCAAACCACTTATCGTTATCCTCCATATCGCCCACATACCAGCCGTAATACAGGTTATAGCCTCTGATATCAGGAAGCTCCACAAGGGGTGAATCCGTCTCAAGCATGAAAAGATTTGCCATTGCGGATACTCTGCCGGGATCCATCTCGTGAACCAGATTGTTGAGAATCCTGTGATTTTCCATAAGATCCTCGGTAACGCCCTGAAGTGTTATCTCATTGGAAAGAGCCCAGCACATGATGGATGCATGGTTATAATTCTGAGTTATGAGCTCCTTCATCTGTGAAATGGTGTTTTCACGGCCACCATCCATGTGCACTGTGATATATGGAATCTCTGCCCAGGCAACGATTCCCTTCTCGTCACAAAGATCATAGAAGTACTGATCGTGCTGATAATGGGCAAGTCTTATAGAATTGGCACCCATGGACAGGATCAGCTCCATATCTTCATCATGCATCTCTTTTGTAAGAGCATTTCCAACCCCGGCTCTGTCCTGATGTCTTGAAACACCATGAAGCGGATAGCTTTCTCCATTTAAGAAAAATCCCTTTTCAGGATTAAAGGAAAACTCTCTGACTCCAAATCTGTCATAAAGTCTGTCCACCTGCTCAGATCCCTTGAACATCGTTGCTGTGATCTTATATAAATAGGGATCTTCCAATCCGTTCCAAAGATGAGCATTCTCTATTTTCAAACTACCCTTAGCCACTTTTTTGCCGTTTTCTTCCAAAATCTCAATTTCTTTTTCACCGATGCCGTCGATTGATATCAGAATTCTGTCCGGATTGCCTGTAATGTAGGTTTTTACATCTATTACTGCATTTTTTCCATCTATTGAAGGTGTAACATACAGTCCGTTTCCTCCAAAATAATCAAGGTCAAAGTGCTCGTTATCTACTATTATCAGATATACATCTCTGTAAATTCCGCCATAGAATGTGAAGTCAGCTCTCTGAGGATATACCCTATCATTTGGCTCATTGGATACACTCACTTCTATCTCATTTTCATCAGACAAAAAATCAGTAATATCGCATCTAAAGGTGGAATATCCTCCGTCATGAGAGCAGATGTCACTTCCGTTTATTGCAACCTTACAGGAAGAATTAACGCCTCTGAACTCCAGATAGCACCTCTGATTTTCTTCCATGACAGGTTTACCAAATGACTTCTTATAAAAACAGGTGCCTCTATAATATTGCTGCGGTCCTGTTTGACCATCCTCGGCATTCCAGGTGTGAGGAATCACCACCTGCTCTTTCTTATTCTCTTTGATGAAAGTCCAATTGTCGTTCCATAAAAAAGTACTACGCATTTAGCTTTTCTCCAATTCAAATGATAATTATGTGTTTGCAAAATAATGATAGCACTTTGCTTTTCGCATCATTAGAATATACCTGTTCAAAATAGTATTAATATGTTCGTTATTTACTCCGTATCAGAATTTTTGTGCTATAATTTATTTTAAATATAGTATTATTTGATTTTTATAATAGATTTTTACTATAATATGCAAGATATTTGAATCAAAGAGGTTATTATGAATACTGAATTATTCCTGAGACTTATCAGAAATATTGCGAACGTTCCGGTTTTGGAAATAACAGACTACGACAAAGATCTTCGCAGCTTTGAGGAAAAATACTGCTTTAACAATTCACTGCAGCCCATGTTTACCCGTGAAGCGCTGTCACTTTTGATGAACTCAGCAGATCCTTCCACCATCTATGAAATCGTTGACCAGCTTGGTGTTTGCACCTGCTTTTTTGTCTTTGGTGACAGGATGATACTGGTTGGCCCATACGTACAAAGTGAGTATTCAGAGTCAAAAACTGAACAGATCTTAATAAAAAATAATGTTCCATCCTCCAGCACCATAGCTTTAAGACTGTACTACACCTCTTTTCAGATAATCTATTCAAGTCAACTACAGGCGCTAATTACATCCATAATGCAGTCCTTCGAGCCCGGTATCCTTGCATATAACTACAGAAAATTGTCGGGTTTCATTCAGGAATCCTCCGAGGTTTCCCATGGAACTGCGATTGAAAACACAAATTTCAGCAATATTTACAGACGCTACGACAATGAAAGGCGCTTTTTGTCCATGATAAAAAACGGAGATGTAGAAAACGTAAAACAGGCGTATTCTACCATGGCCAACATCAAGGGCAATGAGGAGCTTATGAAGGACAATCCTTCCTATTCAAAACCCGAAATCTCTTTTGCTATAATCAGAGTTCTTGCCAGAAAAGCCGCTGAGGATTCCGGACTTTCTGTTATAACCATAAATGCTATAACCCAAAAATATGTCCAGCTACTGGACTCTGTAAAAGATACCGTAATTCAGCATAATTACATTGAAAATATGATATTGGAGCTCACCTCCGCCGTGCATGAGTACAAGCTCTCCATGGGTGACTATTCTGCGCCAATTCAGAAAGTCATTGAATATATAGATTTTCATCTCAGTGAAGAAATTCTTATAGACGAACTATCCCGCACAGCAAACGTCTCTGCCTCTCATCTATCTAAGGTATTCAAAAAGGAAACAGGCAAGACCATAACTGAATATATAGCCGGCAAAAGATGTGAAAAAGCCGCCGGTTTCCTTCGTGATACAGATAATGAAATTCAGGAAATCAGCAGCTATGTGGGTTACTCAGATAATAATTATTTTGTAAAGGTCTTTAAAAAAGTGTATGGTATGACTCCATCAGGTTACAGGAAAAGAAACAGGGCTGCCACACTTACAAAGGGAACCGTTACTGTATCATAACCATTTTTAGTAAACAGTTCTGTAATTGCAGCCAAAGGAGCCGCTATAATAACTGCCGGAAGGCAGTTTTCAATGGGAATATTTCCGACTATCATAAGGCTTGCCAGTCCAAAAGCAAAAGCTACGACCGACATTGCAGCGGTTCCTTCCCAGCTCTTTTTATGATCAACGTGCTTAAATCGAAGCACTTTGTGTTTGCCAAATCTTTTACCTATAAGAGCTGCTGCAGCGTCTCCAAAGCCCCACATAAGTATCGACGCAACAGCAAATTCTTTATGTCCCAAAAGTCCCCAGCTAACAGCAATAATGACCGCTATTGTCAGAAAAAGCTGAAATAAGCTGGATTTTAATTCACCCTCTCTTCTCTGTGAAACCATCTGCGTAAAACGCTTATCTTTTTCTGCATGCAACAATCCGGGATACATAAGAACGATTATCATTATCGGAACAAGTGATGCCGCGATCCAGTTTTTTGCTGTATATATCATAACTATCACAGACGAAAAGGCTATAAAGTGAAGTAGTTTTCTGAATAACTCTTTGGGCAACGGGACAACCTTATTGACAATAAATACGGCTCCCGCCAGGGAAAACATATAAATCAGGAAATACTTAAGTCCAACAAACATATCTACAATAATTTCGTGCATTTTCAATTCTCCTCCATATATTATCTTGCATCACACTGCGCGAGCATTTATCTCTTTATTATCTGAGTTCAAAAAGGTTAATTTCTTTTCTGTCGTATCCTTTTTCAGTTCCTTCTTTACTGATTTCCAGTTGATGATCAGGAATACTACCGCTATTGCACTGGAGGCAAAATCCGCCACTACATAAGCATAAATAATTCCGTAAAAGCCGAAGAAATACTCCAAAATAAACAGTAACGGGATGAGCAGTACTCCTTTTTGCAGGGTAGACATAACTGTTGCTGACATGGCCTTTCCTGTGGACTGAAGGAAATTGGTCGCAAGAAAGAAAAAGCCAAGGAATGGCGAGCTTATCATCAAAAGTACGACTATGGATTCCGCCATGGCTGCCACAGATGCATCCTTCAGGAAAAGCCCAATTGCTGTCTGCCTGAACATAATTACCAGAGCCGTTGTTACCGTGCCTACTGTCACGCACATGATCAGAATTCTATTCATGACACCTGATAGCTTCTTAAGATTTCTTGCACCGTAGTTGTAGGAAATAAGCGGCTGAGCTCCCATACAGATTCCCATAAGAATCATTACGATTATCATGTTCACACGACCCGCCGCTGCGTTTGCTGCAATGGAATCAGACCCATAGCCTGACAGGAGCCTGTTTGAAAAAGTGCCGGCAAAGCCAGAAAGGAACGTACTTACAGCATTTGGAATTCCAAGCGCCATTACCGAGAAAACCAGCTGCGGTCTGATAAGGGCATTTGAAAGCTTCATATTAAGTACAACCGCTTTCCTCTTCATGTAATACAGGCTGATCATTGTAGCTATGAAATTTCCGATAACCGTTGCTATTGCTGCCCCGGTCACACCCATTTTCAAAGTCAGGATAAAAACGGGATCAAGCACTATATTTATAAATGTTCCTGACAAATTTGCGATAAGGCCATATTTTACCGCTCCTTCTGCTCTCATTAGCTGCCCAAGCATATTGCTTAGAAGCAGAAACGGTGCACCAACAGCCAGAATTATCATGTAGGTTCTTGCATATTCGTAGGTATCTGCAGTAGTTCCAAGAAGCCCAAGAAGCGGCTTGTGTGCCGCAATTATGAGTATCGCTGAAGCTATTCCAAGAATAATCGCTCCCCACATGCAGACCGCTGAAACCTGCTTTGCATGTTCCTCATCTTTTGCTCCGAGATCCCTGGAAATCAGAACCGTACCTCCCGATGACAAAAGCATGGCCACCGCCATTATGAGGTTAAACACAGGGCCAACGATTGAAACTGCAGCCACCTGGGCTGTTTCTCCGGTTTGTCCCACAAATACCATGTCCGCCATGTTATAAATGAGGATCACCAGTATGGCTAAAAGCGCCGGCATTACCATTCCAAGGATCGACCACCACAGGTTGTCACTTTCATAAATCTTATTTCTCTTATCTTCCATATACTCATCTCCGTCCTAATGCAATTTGCAACAAATAGCTAATGCCATTCTGTAAATTTTTGACACTTGTAAATTATTCAACAGTTGTTTATTATTTTTATGTTGATTATAGAAAGCCGCATAAACGCTGGCAACCATCAATATTTTCAAAACTGTTAGTTAATAAACACATTGGAGAAAAGTGTCGATTATGTCAGAGAAAATTAAGAATTATTCACTGAAAAGCAATACTGATACAAAGAAAAAAGAAGACGGCAGAATACGTTATACAAAAATGCGCATTCGCACAGCCTTCTATGAATTATTGCGGGAAATCGGATATGAAAAAATCTCAGTCACAGCTATCTGCAGCCGTGCAGAGATAAACAGAGCGACTTTCTATAAGCATTATCTGGATGTTCCGGATCTGGTAGACAAGCTGCAGGAAGCTGTAATAGATGAAATCACAGCAAAATTGGAAGCTGCAAGCTATGAGAATATCGATGAATTCGTAACCAATACCCTGAAATATATGAGGGAAAGCATGAAAGATGATCTTAGTCTGATGTCCTTTATGTCCCAAAACGGCTCAGAATTTTCAAAAAAATTAGTGCTTCTGTTTTATGATCATTTTTCAGAAGCACTAAGTGTTTATGCTGACTCCGACCCTGACCTTAACAAAGAAGTGCTTTTTGCATATATCTCTGCAGGCAGCGCCGGAGTAATAGATTATTGGAATAAATCAGGCTTTGCAGAATCTGAGGAACAAATCGCAGCAAAGATTTTAAAGCTCGCTAAAATGACGCTTAGTGGCATTCAATAAAACTTAGGACCACTCTTTGCTATTGGTGTGCCTTTTGTGCACCTTATCAGCCGACCTTAATCTTAAATGTCTCGGTGGTCTTTTTGATACCATCCTTAGCGCCAACTGTTACCTTGAACTTGTAAACGCCTTTGGATGTACCCTTCTTAAACTTTACAGTAACCTTTCTTCCCTTAACACTGACCGTTGCGACCTTCCTGTTCTTTTTGGAGGAAACGTCCTTAACAGTAATTTTTCCCTTTGAATTATCTACTTTAATTGTTACAGTCTGGGCTTTTTTCTTCAGTTTTTTATGGGATACTTTATTACTGCTACAGCTAATCTGCGCAAGATCTTTTTCCTTCGCTTTTTCAGAATTTACATTACTGCTGTAACTCTTACCAAAGCTACTGCCTGCGCCGGTATTATCACCGGAATCACTTTCGTCGCTGCTTACAGAACCGCCTTCACCACTGTTTCCGGAACCGCCCTGACCGGAACCACTGCTTGCTCCACCATAAGAAGCGCCTATTTTACTTGCTTTATAATAATTGATTCCGGTTTCATCTACATAAAAAATATCTGTAAAGCTGCGTCTTGTACCACATAAATACCAATAGGTTGTGAATCTGACAGCAAATACATACTTTGCATTCGGATCCAGGTTATATATTCTGGTATTTGAGTATGGATAGTTGACCGCAAGCGCATTGTAATCAGTATTTTTTAGCATTTTCTCAGCTGCCTTGTAGCTTGCCTTTACAGCATTGACATTTTTTAAGTCAGCCGGAAGCTTGGCATAGCCTATATCAGTTACTGAGTCGATTCCGGGTCTTGCGCAGTATTCACTAAGCACGGTCTGACCGCAATAATTCTTGATGGCATTTGTCCAATCAAGATGGGCCTCGGTACCCTGATGCTTAACAACACCGTCATACATATATGCGATAACCTTGTCCTTGGTCACATGACTTTGAATTTCATCATCAGTTTTTGCGCCTTCAGTACAGATGTGAGTGAGGAAAGGATAAATCTTTTCACTGAAACCGGACTTGTTCTCCCAGCCGCATTTCATTATAACTGTGTAACTGGTAGCAGGTTTTAGACCGGAAAAAGTAAAGCTTTTAGTGGATACATCAGCCTGAAACTGATGCGCATCTGCCTTTTTTGCTGCCTTTCTGACATTAGGTCCGTAATTATAGTTTGGACCATACTTTTGTCTGTCCGCATCCGCATCGTATTGCTCATCCTCAACTATGGCAAAACAGAGTTTTTTCTCATCTTTAGCAGCTTTAATCTTCCTATCTGACTGTTTCTGTTTAGACCAGTCTATGGTAATGGTATTTGCAGTAACCGTAGTTACTAATGTAACGCCATAGGAGTCGTAGGTAGAAGAAAGATATCTTCCTTCGGCATCACTGTCTTTACGGGAATCAAACTTAGTCTGCGGCTCAACACTGTTATAGATTGCAGAGTCATCCGTGTCTTTTGTTTTTATATCTGATAACTGAACATATTTAAAGAATTTCTTGTAACTACCGGTATTTCCATTACTGGCACCAAGCCACACAGCTGCAACAAATGTATAGCTATGCTTTGGCTTAAGGCCTCTCATGTTGTAAAAGGCCTGCTTATTACCTATCTTGTAATATTTCTTTCCTGCAATCTCCTTTGCCTTCTTAAGAGCTGCATCCGTGCCCTCTGCCTGATCTGCATATCCAACACTGACTGTATATGTACCGGGTTTGTAATTTTTCTCACGACATTCGCTTTCAATCTCTTTTAAAGCTTCGCCAAATTCAACAGTAGCCGTTGTTCCGGTGGAGCCTACAAACTTTGCAGTCTTGTTGGAACCGCTTGTTGTGGCAGCATCAAGCACTTGAAAATTATGTACAGTACTTCCTGTTGTCTTGGGGCTGGAATGAGATATTTTCCAATCCACCTCGATTGAATATTCGGTATCAGGCTTAAGCCCCTTTATTGTATACTGTCGCTTTTTGGTATCAACAGAAATATTATGTTTCATTTTATTTCTGTCACAGGGATTAGCCATATAGCCAACTTTGAAATAATCATACTTGTATTTCGTATTGCCATCAGCCTTCTGATCTTCAAAGGCATCATCAGCAGCCATGCTCCAGTCTATAGTTATGGTAGTATCGGTAGCGTCTACAACATGCATTATATTATTGTATGCATTTACATGAATTGGATAAAAAAAGATAAGCGAACAGAAGATGGCTGTTACAGAAAGTAACAACCTGCGACAATTTTGATACATAATGATTTCCCCAACAAACCCTTTCACAAAAAATTATGGAAACTGTCCCCTCAAATATCAGTATTCTACTATATTTTGTGCAAAAGTGTCAAAGAAATTCTAACGAAGCTTAATTGTATTGTATAAAGGCTTACGCCTGCTCCTTATACGCCATACCGCCAAGGGAAAATCCTTTAGCAGCGCTGGTGCCATAGGCTGCGATCTCATCAAAGTCAAACTTCGTGACATCTGTATTTGCCACGTGCGCCTTTGTGGGATCGAATTTTACTGCATTCTGGGCACTTTTCAGTTCCTCGATGTACTTAATCTCATAACCTATCTGTTTAGCAAAATAAATAAGTCCGGCAAGACCGAGTACATCTACATTTTCATAGGCACGCTGCGCCTCTTCTTCAAGCTTTTCCTGAAGGACACTCTTGGGAAAATCCTGAAGTACATCAACAGCGGGACCAAAATAAGCCTCGTCCACATCGCCAAGGCATCTGAAAAGAAAATCGATGCCCTCTTTATTAGCAGGGTATTCCAGCTGCTCTAAAAGTGTCACTCCGTTGCAGATGCTGAATTCGCTTTTGTAAGCATCAAAATCAAGATAATGTGAAAGCTCAACTTTCTTCTGCTTTACAGCTTTTGCAGTAGCCATAACATCCTTATCTGAAAGTACTCTCTCAAAAAAATCGTTACGAATCCTGCCTTTTTTGGAAACAGGCTTATATTTCTCTGTGCTGTGCTTCTCGACTTTTGCTGCTGTAGCCTTTTCCCACTGATAACGCACTCTGCTGAAATCAGCCTTATCAATCTCGGATTTTGGTACATTAAGAAACAGATTGAATCTGCTGTTGGCCTTCTTGGGCATGGATGTATAGCAGATACCTCTGGCTTCAAAAAAGCTGTTGAGCTCAGCCTGAATGCTCTCCTTCTTTGCTCTGCGGGGAAGCCTGATAACTCCGCCATCTATGGAGTACAGCTCATTTTTCTCAGGGTTGTAACCACAGATCAGGTCTACCGGCATGTAACCGCCAAGAATACATACCCATTTATCGTCATCACTGATCTTCACGTGATCAAGCAGCTTCCCGTCCCTTGTGTAATACTTATGGAAGCTTGCTTTCCTTATGATCTTCATAACCTGTCTTTTATTAAGCATATCCCCGAAATGAGGGAGCTTATTAAAAATATGGAGCTTATCGTCATACTGACCATAAAACTCTTTCAGCAAAATATGTATTCCGTAAAAGCATAAGCCAATAAAAGGGATAACACATAAGGTCACAAGCCTGCCTTCAGGGGTATCCTGTGCCATAAAAACTCTGTATGCCTTGATTGAATAATCAACGCCAACATATCCAAATATAAACATCACTACCCAAAGGAATAGCTTTTCAAAAAAAGACATTACTAATACCTGTAAATTACTTTCTAAAACACTGAGCGATTAATGCAAAACGACTTACATTATAACAGAAAGATTCCAAATACCAAAGCATATATGCTATTTCGTATGCTTATTAATTGAATAACACACGTTGCTTATACCATGCTTTTATTTTATTATTATATGGGGTTAATGAGGGGGTATACGGAAATGTGTGGAGGTTACTATGAAGAAAGTGCAAAAGACCATCTACCGTATGCTCATGGCAATTGCGGTAGGATTTTTCATGTTTTCAGGTCTGAAAACAACAGCTCTCGCGAAAAGCGATGAGGTCGTTATTGATTTATCCCAAGGGAAAAGATTAGTTTACGACTTAACCAAATACAGAGTGATGATTGATGATCAGTATCTTAGATACTATGATGATGACGCTCAGAAGGCAGTTGTTATGTCTCTTCTTATCACTGAGCTTAATTTCGGAACGGCAAGAGATCCGAAAACTCTTCAGGGTTACGAAGATATGATTATCGATTACAGCACTGATCCTAAGCAGTATGTAGTTTATACTCTTGATGATAATATTTATGTCGCTGCAGGTCCTGATTCTGTGGGCACTCTGGAGGCTACATTTACCGAAAGCACCCTTAAGAAAATGGGTAATTACGGCGATTCTCCCGAGTATGTTCTCAGTATGATGGATAAGTTTTTCAGAATAGTTTGTGTCAATGAAAACGGCGAGAAATATTTCAAGCTCAAGATTCGTTTCAACAATCCAAATGCAGCATTTGTAAAGATTGACGCAAACGGTAACCGCTCTGTTCTTATTGCAGATAAGCAGTTTAGCGAAAACGGATATTCCTATACCGTGACAGGTGATGACGAGGTTGCTTTTACAGGTATCACCAAAAAGTCCATGAAAACAGTGAATATCCCCAGCACAGTTACACACCAGAATATCACTTACAAGGTTACATCCGTATCTGACAAAGCTCTCTATGGTAATAAGAAGGTGAAAAGTGTAACTATCGGCGAAAATGTCATAACAATCGGTAAATCTGCTTTTGAAAAGTGCAAGAAGCTTAAGAAAGTAAAAGTTAAAACTACAGTTCTTACCTCAGTCGGCAAAAAAGCCTTTAAGAAAAATGCCGACGGTTTTTCCGTGAAGGTTCCGAAAGCTCAGTACAGAGCTTACAAGAGACTGTTTAAAAAGTCCGGATTATCTTCAAACAAAATCAAAAAATAATTCTTATGGAGGGGGAAAATAAGAAAAGTTTTTGGAGGATTTACAAAATGAAAAAAGTACAGGCAACTATTAACCGTGTGTTCATCGCTCTTGCGATGGCGTTTATCATGTTTACAGGTCTTAAAGCTACTGCCCTTGCAGCCGGAGATGAAATCGTAGTGGATTTCACAAACAGCCAGGCTAAGGCACTCGACTTTTCGAAGTTCATGCCTTCCACAAGACACGTAACTCCTGCAGAGTTCGATGATGATTCCAAGGCTGTGATGTCACTAGTTTATATATTGGAAGCATTGGAAGAAGTCTCATTAAAGCAAGAGGTTGCCGGAGACATGGAATATACTATGTCCACAACTCCCAACCAGAGCATAAGATTTTATACCAGCGGCGACCATATGATCTTTTACGCAGACCCCAGGACATCTGTTGGTACTTATGAAGCTGTTGTCACAAAGAACTCCATGCGTAAAGGGCTTACAAAAGAGGATATAGAAGAAGTCTTTGAAATGGCAGAGTATTTCTACGGAATCAAGGCTACAGACTCTAATGGCGAGAGATATTTTAAAGTTAAGCTTCTTTTCCAGAATCCCACCAGTGCATACGTTAGATTAAGTGCAAACGGCACTGTAGAGAGAATCGTTCGCGACAAACAGTTCACAGAGAATAACTGCTCATACACATGGATAAATGACGAAGAAGTAGCATTTACCGGTGTTACCACGAAGTCCAAATCAGTATATATTCCTGACACAGTAACACATCAGGGCTTCACCTACAAGGTTACCAAGGTAGCTGACAAGGCTCTTTTTAACAACGGCAAGGTTACAAGCGTAACAGTTGGCGCTAACGTAAAATCCATTGGAAAATCTGCATTTGAAAAGTGCAAGAAGCTTAAGAAAGTTAAGATAAACAGTACTGTTCTTTCATCCTTAGGAAAGAAAGCGTTCAAGAAGAACAGTGCAAAGCTTACAGTTAAGCTTCCTAAGGCTCAGTACAGATCTTATAAGAGACTCTTCAAGAAAGCCGGCATGGCTTCAATAAAGCTTAAGAAATAAGCTCAAAAAAGTGATGCGCATTGATTAGTCAAAGCGCATCACTTTTTATTTACCTGATATTTGTAATGTTATCAGAGTTAAGGGTAAAACCTATAGGCTCCTCTGATTCATAATACGGTTTTTCCGAGAATGAGTTTGGTTCGAAATAATTCTTAGTCTCTATTTTTTTGACATCATTTTTGTAATAGAGCGGCGCATCATCCATAATGACTGCTGCAATAATGTACGGAAGAACTCCTACACCGCCGAAAAATACAAGCGCAGCATATATGATTCTGACAATTGTGGGATCTATTCCGAAATATTCTGCGATACCTCCGCAAACACCACATAACTTTTTATCTCTGCTTTTGTAAAGTTTTCTTCCTCTCATGATTACTGCCCTTTCTATGCATATTGCTTTCCACCTAATGAATATATCATAAATCATTATAGAAAAAACAGCCCCAATCACACCGAAAATGTTATGTTTTGCACGGAAAAAACTATATGGTTATATCACAAATTTGCAGCGTTTACTATGGCATCTACCTTTAATTTTGTTATATCACCTGTGTGTATTTTATTGAACTCATTTCATCTCCTCTTGTGCGCCGGAATTCTATGACTCTGCCTGTGGACGCATGGTTCGTGACTCGTTATCCTGCAAAATTAAGGCCGTTAAAACATTCTGTGATCAGCGCAGATCCAAGCATTCCATCTGTATAAGTAAGGACATATCGCCCATCTTTCATGGCATAGTAGATTCTGTAAAGTCCGGGGTAGCTCTCAACCTTTAAGTCTATAAAGGTTTTGCC
The DNA here is from genome assembly GCF_000424165.1 of Butyrivibrio sp. AE3006. NCBI lineage: Bacteria > Bacillati > Bacillota > Clostridia > Lachnospirales > Lachnospiraceae > Butyrivibrio > Butyrivibrio sp. AE3006. The sequence continues at coordinate 25,811 of NZ_KE384146.1, forward strand.
GTCTGTACGATAAGGAGTCACCATATTGTCCTGCCAGATGGCATTTGCAACACCCTTGGTAGCGTTTTCGTCTGCCATTAAATCACATGGTATCAGCTTTGATGCAGATATGTATGGCTCAGCGCCTGTCTGATAATACATGAACTCCTCAATGGGTTCAGGCATGCCATCAGCACCGATTTTACATCTCTGGGTAACGAACTGAGTACCTAAGATCTGCTGGGAGCTTTCTACAAAGAAATCATCCGGATCTGTGGGATAGGTATACTCGTATTCAGCACCCTCTTTCATCTTCCAAAAAGCTATGGCTCCGTTCAGATCATATAAATGAGTAAAGCTTTTTCCATCAAATTTGTACATGGCAGTCATCAGATAATCGCTGTCCGAAGTGTACTGCATGTAGAGGTAATGGTTTTTTGCTTCATTATTTGTTCTGAACCAAAAGCAGTCAAGGCCACGCATAGCGTAATAGTACAGATCACCCTCATTAGGCATCTCATAATCTCTGCCGTTGATATTAAGGGAAAAGCTTGTGGTCATGTCGTTTTCATCAACAGCCATATCATACGTTATGGTTTCATCTTTTCCATCGCCGTCCAGGTCTGCGCTGCAGCTCTCTGTTCCCGGGCCGGGAATGTAAAAATATGCTATTTTTTCTGACTGCATTTTTGCAGGATTTCTCTCATCATCATCTACTGAATCAGATGCACCTAAATATTCCTTAAAAGGTGTGATCTCAAGCTTGGGACATGGCGGATCAGCTTCATATCCCCATATACCATCTGCACCTTCCGGGATGAACTCTTCGGAATCTGCTATCTCATCGCTTCCTGTGGTGTTGGTGAAATATTTGAGCTCACCGTCTACATCATCAGAAAAGTAGTAGGTATCCCAAACAATCTCTGTTCCATCCTCGCTTAAATGACAGGTTCCGAGATATGTATTCATTGCACCGCCGGAACCAAGATAGGAAAACTGCCCATTCCCGATCCATTCATAGCTGTTGCGGGCCCAACCTTCTATTGTCATGTTAGGTTCACCATTTTTCAGAGTATAGCAACCAAGAACGGTGCTGTGGGGCTCACCGTCTTCATATTCACTGTCCGTATTATCAGCAATCATAAGTTCCGGAATTCCATCCCCGCTGACATCAGTGAGGATATAGCCTACATTTTCCAAAAGATCGGACTTTTCCCGGTAGTTTTGGATCTCCATAAGTCCCATGGGCGTATAGATTGTCGCATTCTCGTAATACTTATCATCTGTGATGCAGTTGTAGGACTCATCAAGGACAGGCTTGTATTTGGCGAGGTAGTCTCCGGTTTCGGCTGCATTTGATGTGCTGTCTGCATCGGCAGAATCGCTTGTAGAATCTTCTCCAGTGCTATTTTCAGCTGAATCGCCAGAAGCTTCTGCGTTATCCTGCTGTGATGATGCTTCGTCTGTGGCGCTCTGCTCAGCATTTTCTGTATCTGTTTCGGCGCTGTCCTGATCGGCATCACTAGCCTTTGCAGGCGCAGAGGTCTGTCCTTCTGTACCGGCAGGAGCATCAGTTGTAGCTTTATTTCCTGAGCATCCGCACAGCATTGTAAGTGAAAGTCCTAAACCAAGAATTTTTAGAAATGATTTTTTAACCATATCCCCCTCTATTCTCTACATAAATTTTCAACTTTTCCACCACAATAATTATACATGAGGAGATGCGTTATTATATAAAAATACAAAAAATGATATTGAAATAACAATAATCTTACATCAGTTTGATGATGAGGTCGCAGTAACCGTTGATGCTGCAATGATAGCTACAAGCATTGCTGTCTCCTGTGCGATTACTTCTGCAAGGGTTCCGCCCAGTACTGATGCACTATTCTTAAGGTTATCATCAGAATAAACGCCTGAAATGATCATTGCACCAAACATAAGTCTGGTATATTTATTCATATCAAAGGTTCCAAAGCCCTTCTGGCCCTTCAGATATTTTGCTACTTCGATGACCTCGCTTACAAGCTCATCTCTGTCAGCATCGATATCAATGAGGGTTCCAAGGGATGCAAGCTCATAGTCCTTACCATATTTCTCTCCTGCTTCCTTGAAAGCATCGAAGAATGCAAGAACCTTTTCAACTTTCTCGCTGCACTCTCCGCCATAAGTAGTAAGTACCTGGGCAAGAGAATAAGCTGCATTTTCGTGGAAAGCAAAGCTCTTTTTAACGTTCTGGAAGGTCTCTTCAAGCTCAGCAAGAATATCCTCTGTGTTTTTATCAGTCATGGCAAGAAGAACTGCAATGCATATATCCTCATCAGAAGTAAGGAAAGGATGCTGGCTCTTCATTCCCTTGATGATCGCATCTGTTTTTTCGATGATAGTGTCTGCTTCTGCAGCTTTGCCTGTACTAACAATGGTCATGGAAGCCATTACTTTGTAGGAAGATCCAAAGAATTTGCCCTTATTGAACTTCTCATAAACCTCGATAAGCTCATCAAGAAATTTCTCAGGATTCTCACTGACTGCCATTTTAGCTGACACAACCAGCTCGTTATTGCCTCTGAGCTCTGAAAAAGCGCCCTTTCTATCGCGAAGAAGCTTCCTGCATTCCTTCATGTGCTCAGCATCTGCAACCTTGTCCTTCTCTGTGAAAGTTGCAGCTGCAACTGTTGTGATAAGACCGTTCTCAAACATGAAGCCCTTGTGAATAAGACCTCTGTTTGAAACCAGTAACTCACTTCTTTTCTGTACTTTTTCTTTCATACCTTCTCTCTCCTTTGGTGTTTTTTATTTTTCTGCATATTCCTGCAAGGATTTGATATTTCCTGCGCCATTTGCCTTTACCTCCCTGATACCCTGGGCTGCTGCTTTTGCGGCTGCAACTGTGGTTATGTATGGGATACGTGCTTTTATTGCTGCGCGGCGAAGATATGCATCATCGTATTTTGCGCCCTTTTCTATAGGAGTGTTGATAACAAGCTGTACGTCGCCGTTTTTGATAAGATCCTCAACGTTAGGTCTTCCGCCCTCGTAGTTTTTCAGAATCTTTGTGGCTTCGATGCCTGCTTCGACAATGGTCTCGTAGGTTTTGCCTGTTGCATAGATCTTAAAGCCTTCATCTGCAAAGCCCTTTGCGATAGCTGAAGCCATGGGCTTATCCTCTGTGTTAAGAGAGATAAGTACTGCTCCCTTGAGAGGAAGTGCAGCATTTGCAGCTTCTTCTGCCTTGAAGAAGGCTTCGCCCGGAGTTTTTGCAAGTCCAAGAACTTCACCTGTGGAGCGCATTTCGGGTCCAAGTACAGGATCAACCTCAGGGAACATATTGAAGGGGAATACCGCTTCTTTTACGCCGTAGTACTCGGGCTCAGTATTTTTCTTTGCATCTATGAGTCCCTGAACAGGTGACGGTCTTCCTGTAAGCTGCGCTGTGATGATATCTGTTGCGATGGGCACCATTTTTATGCCGCATACCTTTGATACCAGCGGTACTGTACGGGATGCTCTGGGGTTAGCTTCAAGAACATATACTGTGTCATCCTCGATTGCATACTGCATATTCATAAGTCCCACAACGTTCATCTCAACCGCTATTTTACGGGTGTATTCCTCGATAGTCTTGAGATGCTCCTCAGAGATGTGCTTGGAGGGAACTATGCAGGCTGAGTCACCTGAGTGAATTCCTGCAAGCTCGATATGCTCCATAACTGCGGGAACGAAAGCTCTCTCGCCATCACTTATTGCATCTGCTTCGCACTCCATAGCGTTGTGAAGGAATCTGTCAATGAGGATCGGACGGTCGGGAGTTACGCCTACGGCGGCTTTCATGTAGCCTTCCATGCTCTCCTCATCTCTTACGATTTCCATTCCTCTTCCGCCAAGAACGAAGGAAGGTCTAACCATTACGGGATATCCGATTCTTGCTGCGATTTCCTTTGCTGTCTCAACATCTGATGCCATTCCGGACTCTGCCATGGGAATCTCAAGTTTTTCCATCATCATGCGGAACTGATCTCTGTCTTCTGCAAGATCAATTACTTCAGGTGTGGTTCCAAGGATGTTAACACCCTCTTCCTTAAGCTTTGCAGCAAGGTTAAGAGGTGTCTGTCCGCCAAACTGTGCGATTACACCGACGGGCTTTTCCTTTTTATAAATCTGAAGTACATCCTCCAGTGTCAGAGGCTCGAAGTACAATGTATCTGATGTATCGTAGTCTGTTGAAACCGTCTCCGGGTTGCAGTTAACAATGATTGTTTCAAAGCCCAGTTTTTTCAGGGCAAGAGCTGCATGTACGCAGCAATAGTCGAACTCGATACCCTGTCCGATTCTGTTGGGGCCACCGCCAAGGATCATGATTTTCTTTGTATCTGCGCTGTCATCTGCCTTGGGATTTTCCAGGTTTGCATCTGTTTTGTAGGTTGAGTAATAGTAAGCGGCACCGTCTGTTCCATAAACGTGGACGCCGTCCCATTTTTCCGTAAGGCCCAGCTCGTCTCTTGTATTTCTGATGTCATCCTCGGATACGCCAAGAATTCCGGAAAGATATCTGTCTGCAAAGCCGTCTTCCTTTGCTTTAACAAGGGCTTCTTTTGAAGGAACGCATCCCTTGAAGCTGTTTACCAGTTCGCTTTCCTCTTCAACCAGCTCTTTTATCTCATTAAGGAAATAGTGCTTAACCTTGGTGATATCAAAGATTTCGTCCACAGTAACGCCTTTTTTGAAGGCTTCGTAAATAAGGAAATATCTCTCAGAGGATGCGTCTTTAAGAAGATGGAGCAGCTCTTCTTTGTCCATTTCCTCGTATTTTTTCACATTTCCAAGACCGTATCTGCCCTTTTCAAGGGATCTGATGGCTTTCTGGAAGGCTTCCTTGAAGTTTTTACCAATGGACATTACTTCGCCTACGGCTCTCATCTGAGTGCCGAGCTTGTCCTCAACGCCATGGAATTTCTCGAAAGCCCAGCGGGCAAACTTAACTACCACGTAGTCGCCGTTTGGCACGTATTTATCGAGGGTTCCGAATTTTGAATCCGGAAGATCTGCTAATGTAAGGCCTGTAGCAAGCTTTGCAGAAACAAGGGCGATGGGAAAGCCTGTTGCTTTACTTGCAAGGGCTGATGATCTGGAGGTTCTGGGATTGATCTCGATAACAACGATTCTACCGGTCTTTGGATCATGGGCGAACTGTACGTTGGTTCCGCCGATAACGCCGATGTGCTCAACGATCTTGTATGCCTGACGCTGAAGCTCTTTCTGAAGGTCCTCATCAATTGTAAGCATGGGTGCTGTACAGAAGGAATCTCCTGTGTGAACGCCTACAGGATCAACGTTTTCAATAAAGCAAACGGTGATCATGTTGTTGTCTTTATCTCTTACAACCTCAAGCTCAAGCTCTTCCCATCCAAGGATTGACTCCTCAACCAGAACCTGGTGAATGATGGATGCAGCAAGACCTCTTGCACATACTGTCTGTAGCTCTTCCTTGTTGTAAACAAGTCCGCCGCCTGCGCCTCCCATGGTATATGCGGGACGAAGAACAACAGGATAACCAAGCTCGTCAGCCTCAGCCAGCGCTTCTTCTATGCTGTAGCAGGCTTTTGACCTAGCCATCTCGATTCCGAGCATATCCATGGTTTTCTTGAACTCTGTTCTGTCCTCGCCTCGTTCAATAGCATCTACCTGAACACCGATAACCTTCACGTTGTATTTATCCAGGACTCCTGCCTTGTATAATTCTGAACACAAATTAAGACCAGACTGTCCTCCTAAATTAGGCAAAAGGGCATCCGGTCTTTCTTTTTCAATTACAGCCGCAACGCGGCTGGCATTTAAAGGTTCAATATAAGTCCTGTCAGCCATCTCCGGATCGGTCATGATAGTAGCCGGATTGGAATTAACCAGGACGATTTCATAGCCAAGACTCCTCAGCGCCTTGCAGGCCTGGGTTCCTGAATAGTCGAATTCGCAGGCCTGTCCGATAACAATAGGGCCTGAGCCAATTATTAGTACCTTGTGGATATCTGTTCTCTGTGCCATGTTTCTCTCCATCTTTTTCTGCGTTTTTAGTCTCTAAAGATTTTATAATTCATTCATAATAAAAACAAGTAAAAAGTTCCGCGAATAGCTATTTTACTGTACGTCTGAGAAAGACAGTGTGGTTACATCCATGTCTTCAAGCCTCATACAGATAACGCCGCAGCAGCTGTCGGGAAGATTCCCGCTTGCTTTGTATGCGCAACCGCCATCGATTACATAAATGTTTTCCTCATGAAAAATTTCAAGCTTTACTTCCTGCATGATGCGCTGAACCGGAACATGGCCTATTACAAAGGTCCAGGGCTTTTTGGAATATTCCGAAATCGGCGCATAAATATCGTATCTGTAAGGGGTATTCCAAACTATGTTTCTAACCTGTTCATAGGTTAGCTCGCTGTAAGGAATTTCTATGGCATCATCACTGAAATATGAATGGGTAAGACAAAAGGTTTTGCCGCCCACCTCTACAAGCCTTGTCAACTGCCTTGACGACAACCAGGAAAGAAGCTCTTTTCTTCTGTTTTCATCGAGCTTCCGGTATTCTTCAAAAGTTGAAATACCTTTATTTGCAATGAGCCAGAGTTTACTGTCCCTCCCCGATATATCATCTACAGAACCGTCCGGAGAAACGGTGTTTAACATCATGAATTCGTGGTTTCCAAGGAGCAGTTCCATGTTTGGCGTATTCATTATTTTAAGTAAAATCGCGATACCGTCAGGTCCTCTGTCTATGGCATCACCAATTACGTACAAAAAGTCCTCCTCAGAGAAGGATATTTTCTCCAGGAGTTTTTCAAATATATTAAGTTGGCCGTGAAGGTCTGAAATTACGTAAGTTGCCATTTTTTCCTCATGTTAATTAAATGTTCGTGTGTATCTGTATTTCTAATGATTGAGTTCTTAGATTAAATGCGAGTTCGTGGCCGGTAACGGAATTACGAAGAGTATTTATTTATAATTCGTATTACAGCTGACAGGTATGATCTTCCGAAAAGGTTTAGATGGTTGGTCAGGTGGTAAAGGTTGTAGAGATCCCGCCTGTCCTCATAGCCCGGAATCCTTCCCATGGCATCAAAATATGCCTCATAGAAACGATTATCAAAACCGCCAAACAGCTCTGTCATGGCGATATCAGCCTCATTACAGCCCACATATACTGCAGGATCTATCAGCATCGGTTCTCCATTTTCATCCGCCATGAAATTACCTGCCCACAGGTCACCGTGAAGAAGTGACGGGCATTCCGGCTCGTAAAGGTATTTATCAAGGTTGTCTAATAAGTTGTTCGCCGCCTTTATAAGGTAGCTATCAAAGTACCTCTCAGCAAGCTTAAACTGCGGTTTTAACCTGCATTCAGCAAAGAACTCTATCCAACCGGTCTTTGGTGTGTTCTTCTGTTTTCCTGCACCGATGTAATTGTCGGTGATAAAGCCATATTCTTTTCCACTTCCTACAAAAACTGAGGTGTCCGCCTGATGCATCTTTGCAAGGCCTGTTCCCAGAGACTCCCAGAAGTTCTGCGAAAGGCATCCGCTGTTTATATGCTCCATCAGTAGGAATGAGATATTGCCGTCAGTCCCTGCCGCATAGATTTTCGGCACCCGCATTGTCCCTGTAGATTCTATGGCTCTTAGCCCCCTGGCCTCTTCCCAGAAAAAATCTGCGTTCCCGCGAACGTTAACCTTGATAAAAGCCTTCTCTCCATTGGACAAATGCAGCAGATAAGCGTCATTGGCGTCTCCACCCATAACTGTCTGCCTGCTCTCTATTGTGACATTTTCGCCGCACTTTAATACAACCGCTTCATTCAGCGATTTGCACACTGGAAAAGAATATGAAGTTGATTTCATATCAGGGGAAGAACTTTTTTCATACATAAATAGATTATACACAATCTCGAATCTGTGATTCAAGATTGTTACTATTTATCACGACTTGAATAGATTCTGTTTACAGCAAATGCCGGGCTTTTTCTATATTGCTCCCTATTATCATGTTTCTTTTGCCTCTATGGCTTTTATCACACCTTTATCAACGAGCCTCAAAAACGCATCAACCACTTCGGGATTGAGTTGGCTCCCTGAAACTTCCCGGATTATGGATATCACCTTCTCAAAATCCATGCGCTTACGGTATTGTCTGTCGGAATACATTGCATCAAAGGCATCTGCCACCGCAATAATACGCGCTACCTGCGGAATATCATCCCCTGAAAGTCCATAGGGATAGCCCTTTCCGTCATGTCTTTCATGATGTGACAGCGCGCCTACCGCAAGTTCAGGCACAATACTTATGTCTTTAAGTATCTCATTGCCCTTCAAAGTATGAGTTTTAATTTCGTCGTATTCTTCCTCTGTAAGCTTCCCCGGCTTATTGAGAACCGCGTTGGGGATTCCGACCTTGCCCACATCATGCAAAAGGCCGATACGGTAATACTTTTCTACTGTTTCAGTGTCATATCCCATCTCCTTGGCGATCATTGCTGTATACTTAGCCACTCTCTCCGAATGGCCATTGGTATACCTGTCCTTCATATCTATGACTTTAGCGAAAGCCTCTGATATCTCGGATGCAAATACAGCACTCTCCTGCTCCTTCTTCTTCAGGGAATCGATATGGTCCCTGTATAGATAGATTCCCATAAAGGCAGTAAACAACAGCACTCCGATGCGGGTAAAGGTCAGACTTCCATAGCTTTGTAAGAAGTAAAAACGGAGCATATCGATCACAGCACCCAGAATGCAGCCACCAAGGCCCCAGGTCACACTACGAAGCAGTGCAGGTTTGATTCTTCCCAGACGTATGGCTTTGACAATAATCACTACCGCTATCAGAAGACAGGCAAATATGATGATCTGTGAAACATAAACAAGATAGTAATAGTCTGACAATCCGCTCAAAGTCAATACAACCTGAGAAAGAAAATTGACAAGACACAACGCGAGCATTCCGGACAACAGCTTTGAATGTGGTTCTCCGGTAATACTGGAAAAGAAAGAAAGCATAGGAAATGATATCAACGCCAGGCACATATATTCTGAAACCCTGATGATATCAGGGCGGCCTGTCAGTATCTGAAGAAGAAGCGTATCGTTAAAGCCTATGTAGCCCACCATTATACAGGTTATACCAAAAGATATGAAGTCGATGCCTGTAAATTTCATCACAATTTGGCCCGTTACTCCGGCTATAACAAAAAGGATCCCGATAACTACGGTTATCACACCTTGTTGGAATGAATAGAGATTTCTTTTAAAGACGCTTGTTAGGAACTGTCCGGCATCACCGATAGTTATATCTCTTATACCTACAGGCGTATCCGAAAATACCGGTTCGAGGTCCAGCCTTACAAATGCACTCCCCTCCGGAATCGGAACGGTATGATATTGCATACCATAGGAAATTCCCAAAAGCTATGGAATTACGGGATCATAATCATAAATCATCCCATCTGATGCATATACTTTAAAATTGGTATCGATTGTTTTGAAGCAAAACGCCTTGCCATCGGTGTTCAGTCCGCTGATATCCAATGTAACAGAATGATTTCCCCGGGCAAGATCATAAAGATCAACTGCCTGGCCATCTTCATCAATCCAGCCCTCATGAATATCCGCAAGCAAGGCAGTATCTGCATTTACTTTCCATTCGCCCATAGCAACAGAAAGAAATGCAAAAAGCCAAACGACAAATATGAAAATGGCCTGCTCAATACTTGAGCGGACTAATTCACTTCTCTTTTTCATAATGCATCCTTATCGCAAAAATCCACTAGTACCATTTTACTATATTATGTGAGAATTCATTCTAAAAAATGCATTAAAAAATAAAGCTGAAGACTCATGCAAGCGGAATCATTCACACCTGCTCAGAGATGCTCCGCCACTATAGGCATCCATCCGTGCCTGTCCAAAAATCTTGCGACAGCCCCTTGAATGCTTATATCACTGATATTTACGTTACATATGTATTATCCAAGAGAAGGCATAAATAAAAAATGAAGAATTCAAACTTTTTTGTAATTTTCGTATACTAAAGTTTCGGATTCTTCATTTTATTATTTTTGTATTATTTAGTTATCTTCTGTCCTTTGCCGTTAAGTCCTTTCTTTATAAGGAATTTCTGGTAATTTTTTAAGACTTTCTTCGGAACCTTACACTTGGCTGCCTTATGTATATTCTTGAAAGCACCGCTGCCAACTGACTTCTTGGTAAGAAGTACTGTCTTTATCTTGATGCTCTTGAGGTTCTTGCAGCCCTTGTATGCATCCTTACCGATCTTCTTGATGTTGCTTCCGATTGTGGTCTTTCTGAGCTTCTTATTATTCTTGAAAGCTCCTGCAGCGATCTCTGTTACCTTGTAATCTGTGCCATCAATATTTATAGCATCCGGAATAACTGCATTCTTAACATCCTTTGCATCAGGCTTATCGTAAGTAACCGCCTGCTTACCATCTTCAACAGAAGTGATTGTATAGGTAGCGCCGCCGTTTGAAACCTTGTCACCAACCTTGTGTCCGTTTGCGGCATCCGCTACCTTAGCAGCAGCCTGCTCAGCGGAAGCGGGAGTTCCAGGCTTTTCAAATACGAAGGTAACCTTAGAATATGTATCAGATCCACCTTCCATAATACTTCTCAGCTTCTCATTGGAAATTGCAAGCGTAATAGATCCTTTAACACTGTTTGTAGATAATGTTGTAAAAGTAAAGGAATCTATACCCCCCATGCGACTATTAATCCATGTCTGAAGGATATCATAGCTACCATCCTTATCTAAATCTATATTCATTTTGGGGTTAATAGAAAAGCCTGATGAACCAATCTTTCCTTCGTCTATAAGGCCTTGAAAATATCTTGCTAGATCATTCGCTTTGATTCTATCATTCTCTGTCGCGCTTCCACTTGTTAGGTCGAGTACATACTCTCCCTTGTCACAGCCCGCTAATATCGGTTCAACAACCGCTGAACCCGGAAGTATAAAGTTAATTGCACTGTAGTATTTTGTTTTATGTAAGCGGTGCAACAAGCGCGTTAAGGACATCCCTTCTATATGATAATCATTAAATTGTTGATGCTATTACATCGCGAATATTGTATAATTGTGTCATTGATGGGTATGAAATTGTTAATTGAGGGGTTGTCACTTATGACACATCTAGCTAAACTTGCGCAGACAGACAGCGGGTTAATAAGGATTCATATGTACAGTTTCGCATCTTAGGAAGTGTTCTTCTTAAGGTGCGTTTTTATTGCAATAAATGTAATCATGGAAATAATGGTGTAATCCAGTCATATACATGTTTTAAGTTAATTGAAGGAGGGTAATGAAAAATGAAACAAAAACGGAAACGATTTTTAGGCATCCTTTTAAGCCTCGCGCTGGTGCTGGGGATGATACCGGGGATGAGTTTGACGGCGTATGCGGATGATAATCCCCCTATGCACAATATAATAACACCACAACAGAAATAACTTTTGACGGTAAGCCCTGGTATCTGATTGATTACGATGCCTATACTGTAATGCTGCTGGCAAAAGAATGTGTTGGGGCTTCAATGTATAATTCAAGTGGAAGCTTTGTTGAATATAGCAGCAATCCTACAGTGAAAACAGCAGTAGATAGTTGGTATAACAGCAATATCACATCTGACGCAAAAACAGCAGTAAGCGGTGGCGGGATGTTCCTTCTGACAACTGCGCAGGCACGAACAATCAATCATGCAAATCCTGATGTGCTAAAATGCGAAAAGGCAGGTGTTCAAGACAACAGCTGGTGGCTCTGCTCGCCCGGCGTTGTGGGCTCTGCGGCGTGCGTGGACGCCGGGTCCGGGGGTGTCCGCGATTCTGGCCTCCCCGTGCAAGGCACGCTTGGTGTCCGCCCCGCTTTACAGCTGAATCTGTCATCTGTCATCTTCGAATCTGGAACAAAAACATTTTCGCTGAAGCATAGTGTGACTCTTACCGGCGGTGCGAATGCAACAACAAGCGGCGGGGCAACGAGCCAGACCGGGCTGACAGGCGCTATGACCACCGTGACCTATACGGCGAACACCGGATATTATTTTGCGGAGTTTACTGATATAACTAACAATGGTATTACTGCCAAAAGAACGAGTAGTACAGTTGTAACAGTTTCCGGTACGCCGACTGCGGATGCGGCTATCACAGTTCCGAACGCAGTGGAGAATTCTGATACATCAAGTAGTGGTACTATTTCAGAAACCTCTGACAATCCTCAGCCGGAGATTACAGAAAATATAGATAATAAGCAGAAGACCACATCGCTTAAAAAGCCTAAGGCTGGTAAGAAATCCTTCACTTTGACATGGAATAAGGTTACAGCCAAAGGAATCAAGGGCTATGAGATTCAGTACAGTACGAATAAGAGTTTCAAGGAAGATGCCACAAAAACAGTGAGCATCAACAAAACAAAGACTACATCTAAGACGATAAAGAAGCTCAAGTCCAAGACAAAGTATTATGTAAGAATACGTACCTTTACCAAAAAGAACGGTGAAAAAGTCTATTCGAAGTGGAGTAAGACAAAAAATGTCAAAGTAAAATAAGCCGGAGCTTCATCCGGGAACTGCCGGTTTGAAAATATCATGCAAAACTTTTGCAACTTTCGCAATTTTTGAAAGACAGGCATAACAACTGCCCTGCTGGCCTTGTGTCAGCAGGGGTGTCTCTTTTTTTATGATCTTCCAGTCAGGCGAAGCGGTGTTATATGAGCACATAGAAAGAATCACCTGTGTCACAATGGCCACGGTGATTCTTTTATTTATAAGATCATTTTGATTTCTGTTGCACCAAGACTTTTGAGATCTTTTTCACTTCCATCTTTTTTGAATCCATATTTCTCGTAAAAACGTATGGCTCTGGGGTTATCTTTTAGAACCCAAAGTTCTTTATGCGAATAATTTTTTAGTTTTTCTAAACCAACATCCATTAGCTTTTGAGCAACTCCTGTTCCATAGTATTCCGACAAAATATATATAGCGTTAATCTCGCCTACATCTGGATCATCATTGCCTTTCCCGAAGTAGCAGACAAATCCTATAACTGTGTCGTTGTCTAATGCAACATATGTATTTTCTGGCCATTGAAATGCCCATTCTTCACATTTTTCAGGCGTCAGTTTTTCTAAATAATCATGGCTGACAATCCCCTGGTAAGCTTCATGCCAAGATTGCCAATGAACATGTGCTTTTCCTCTTTTTTCATCATCTGTTTCCATAGGCTTGATTATGATCCCCATATCTTTTCTCCATCTGTAGGTAAGTTTTATTATGCAATCAGTATACAGCAACGCAAAATCGGTACCAACATTGACAAACTCCTTAAAAACCACTAAACTAATTATAGTGACTAAGTTCCAGATACTCGTGAGGACTGGGACCGCGGGAGGACCTGAGGGCCCTCCTTTAATTTTGTTTTGGGGAGTTTCTATTATGTCTAAGCCATATCTTCCGTATGGGCAGCAAATCCAAAAGCTTATACACGATAAAGGATTGATAATCAATGATATCAATTATGCTGAGAGAATGCTGACCGATATAGGTTATTTTTCTCTTATTGGTGGATACAAAAATCTTTTCATCAATCCAATGACAAGGAAATATGTGGGCGGGACTACATTTGAAGACATTCTCGCCTTATATCATTTTGATGAAGAACTAAGAACTCTTACGTTTAGCTATCTTATCAAAGTTGAGCAGAAAATTCGTCAGTTAATATCAGACAGCTTCTGTGCATCTTTCGGAGAAAGTCAAATTCAGTATCTTTCACCTACAAATTATAATCAAAATTCGAAATTCACCAATGATGTTGCTAAGCTCATCAACATTTTAGATTATCATGCCAACAAGAATACTGAAAAGTCTTACCTTGTTCATCAAAGAAAGGTATATGGCAATGTCCCGCTATGGGTTACAACTAAAATCCTTACTTTCGGGCAGTTATCAAAATTCTATGGGCTATTACAACATAGGCAACAGAGCATGATTAGTAAAGCATATTCAAATGTATCCGAAAAAGCCCTCGGTCAGTATTTGGGCTGTCTTACTCTTTTTAGAAATGTTTGTGCCCACAATGAAAGACTGTTCAGCCATAACCTGGTGCAAAGAGAGTTCCCAGATACTCCAATACACAAAAAGATGAATCTTCCAATGACTGGTTCTATGTATACTGTCGGAAAAAGAGATTACTTTGGTCTTGTGATTGCATTCAGATATCTTTTACGGAAGGATGAATTTCTGCTATATAAGAAAAGTCTTAAGAAGCTCATAAATCAATACTGCAAGAAAAGCCAAAGACTTACCAAAACGGATTTGCTAAAACATATGGGATTACCTACTGATTGGGAGAATATAACTCGCTATAAGATATAGGATTTTTAAGTTGACTTTGCGTATATCCTTTTTCTTTTCGTAATCCGGCAATGATTACATCGCTGTCACCCATGTCAATCAAATCAAGTATGTTAATTACAAGTTATAAGAAAAAAGGCCTTCAGAAAACAAATCCTGAAGGTCTTCCATATTACTGTAATACCAGCCTATGAATCACAGATCATCTGTCTTTCCACCTGGCATCCAATCCATAGAACATAAGTATTCATAAAAAGTCATGTATTCCGGAACAGGCCATTTTCCCTCAACATACTCAATCAGATCCGAATCAGCGCTATACTCATCATCGATGCATTTCCCATATACAGTTAATTCATCACAGAATCCTGCCCTTCATTTTTTATACAATCCTATTCCTTATATCTTAGATTACCATTCAGCAGCACATCAAATTTACCGGCATACATTTCATCTATGACCTGTTCGCAAGGCACTCTGCAATATTATGCCTTTGGAGTTCTGTTTTTATCTGTTCATGACAATAGAAGCGATACCCCGGCATCTCCGTTATACGATCAATCAGCTTATTCTCTTCATCCTTTCGGATCAAATGCGTCTTGGAAATAAAATCAGTATCAAGAAGAGCATATTTCTCTTTCATCAAATGCCCACCTCTTAGCCTTCCGCGAGAAAGCCCTTTCTGATTTTTTCCAAATATTCCATATCCGATTTCTCACGGCTTTCTGTCAGAAGTTCCTGTTCTTTGTTGTACTCCATATCATCAAGGAGACTTCCAAGATATGAAAGATCCTTACTATTTTGTTGCCATTTTAAAGCTTTACCCGTAAGTTTAATTCTTTCTAAAACATAATCAGAGTCACATTCCAGTAGTTCTTTGGCTTTACTATTTGAAATATCATAGTTCTCAACAAGCCTCAGTACCACCGCCTTGTACGGAAGTGCAAACAATTCCATCAAGATAAGGACATCATCAACAGATATCTTATCCGCAGCAATACCATATAGTTTGATCTGCTCATCCAATATTCCGTCAGGCATTAGAAGTAATCCAGCAAAAGCGTTTGCCTCAAGATCCTCCTGAGATTTCGCAGTATCATCCGCAGTTTTTGAATCCAATAATGAGCCGCTTGCTATGGTACTAGTGTCTATATCTTCAGCATAGCAGTGAATGTGGTACAGCTCATGAGCAACAGCAAATATCTGTTTACAAAGAGCCAAGCCGGAATTGATGCAAAGAAATATTGTTCCCTTTTTTACAAAGGTAAATGCCCATAATTCATCATCCTTAAAAGGATATCTGAGCACTTCCAGCGTTAATTCCCTTTTTCTGGCATAGTTTTCAGCAATGCTAAATATGGAATCACGGATAATCGTGCTTCCACAATAATTTACAGAAAAAGCCTTTGCCAAAGCATTTATGCTCTCAAACTGTTTAGGCTGCTTGCCAAACAGGCTTTCTTCTAATATATTCCCCATTAGTCATTCCCCCAAGGCTGCATCATGGCATTTCCATTTTCACGTACTCTCTTGTGGAAAAGAATCATATCTGAAAGTTCATCAGCTATTTTCAGTGCCTGTCTTGCCTCTTCAGACTGAACTTTGCCCATAAAAGCATGGACAATATCAGTATCCCCATATTCAGGAGAAATCCTTGTGAGTTCCTCCATCCTTACACCAAGGTATTCAGCTATAGACTTAAGTTCAATGGCATTAATCATGCGTGCACCATTAAGCATCTTATTCACCGTCTGCTTATTTGTCCCAAGTGCTTCTGCAAGATCTGTCTGTTTTTTATTCTGTTTCTTAAGCAGCTTAAGTATATTGCCTGCAATCATCATATTCATATCAATCATGAAAAGTGTTCCTCCTATCGTTTGCATGTAATAGGTTTTTACACTTATATCGTATAACTGCCCCTTATAATAGTCAATATTACATATACTTTTGATTATATCTGCTTGCAGTAGTCACCAATAGAGTTACTAAAATTTCAGTATAGTTCCCTTTAATAACAAATACCTCCTAAATCATATTTCCGCATCGACCATGCCACCTACTTCTGTCATGCCTGCATCCTGTACCATCACAGGCATCTCATCTCCGCCAAGTGATAGCGAAACACCACTATCAAAACCTGATGAAACTGACGATTTCCCCAAATTCTCTTTTTCTGCCTGAAGCCGTTCAAACATTGCCTTTAGATATTTTAAGTCAGCCTTCATGATATCCCTTGCTTCATCAGATCTGTGTTTAGCCTTTAGCTGTTCAAGATCCTGTGGCTCCATGGACCCTGAGAGTGCTTCGGCCATCTCATCTAGCTCCTGATCAAGCTGAGCCGTTTCCTCAGCCTCTTCATACATCTCCTCAGCAGACATTTCCAGCTTTTCCATAAGAGCTTCGAACTCTTCCTGTTCAAGTTCCCTTATTTCCTCATCCGACTGAACTTTTTCTAAAGGATTTTCCTGCTCAGAAGGCAATTCTTCGTCCATGTTCTGCTCAGCAGTTTCTTCCATTTTCAGGTTCTTCTTTTTCTTCTCACAGGCACGTTGAACCATTTCCGCATGCAGGATTGCCCTCAGAATCTCTTCATCATCGTATTCTCCGGTTTTCAGCTTCTTCTGAAGGTTCCCGATTTTCATCCTGATCCCGATTGAAACCTGAGCAGCTTTTGCGGAAGTCTTGGCACTTAATACCTGTGCTGAAACCTGCTTGAAGCTATACATAGCAGGTCTCTTCTTTTTAGAGCTGTTACTCGTTTTCCTTGGCCTGGACATAGAGATAGTCCCTACATGGTTACCATTAAGGTCATATAAGCGCTTTGAGTAATACTCTGTATTTCCTCTGATCTGTAGTTCATATCCATACATAGTTATCGCCTTCTCCACTTCGTTCCGCATACAGTCTTACTAAGCTCACAAGTTCGCTAAGTGCGACTAGCTTCCTTGCTTCGCTACGCATACAGTCTTACTTGCTGTTGGTCTTAGCACATGTTCTTTATGTGCTTAGAGCAACACATGTGTTAGCAAATCCGCCAAGTGCAACAAAAAGGATCATTCTGCCCATAATACATACATCTACACCAAATACACTATCTGCATATAGGGTGATGCAAAGGGTATAACGATCCTCATTTACTGTATATTTTATAAGTTGCCATCCTTGCATAACCCCATACTCTTCCGTGAGTACTTAGCTTGATTTCTTAATTTAAAAATCTATGTCAGGTCTTTACATCAATACTCACACTGACGCCTTCTGCTGCAGACACCTCTGTTCCTGTTGATTTTGCAATCTTTTCATCAATATGCGGAACCTTTGTATTGTGCGTGGACTCTGAAACAACGGAAACTTTCACGCCACCGACATCGATCTGCTGTGCCTTTGCATTTTCTTCGTCTGAGAATCCGGATGCCCTTGCTTGTGCATTTGCAACTCTGTCTGCTTCTTCCGCTCTTCTTTCTGATGCAGCCTCCTGAAGATGCTGTTCCTGCCACCTTCTCTCAGTTTTCTTCTTTTCACGCGCTGCTTCAGCTCTTTCATTCTCTTTCTGCAGGGTTGCATCAGCTTCCCTGGCTTTCTGCATTTCCTTATTAGTCTCAGCAATCTGCTCCATATTGTTATTTGCTATGTCTTCAGATCTTTTCTGAGTTTCAGCCAGTTCTTCTTTCTTTTTTGTGGTATCCGCGCCGGATGCCTCATCTCTCTTGATCTCAGCATCCAAAACACCGGCCTTACCATCCATCTGCTTTTTCACTCCCTGCTGAAGCTGTATCTGTTTCATGGATGTACTGGCAGATATAAGAGACTGAGTCATAACATTTGTTAAAGCCATCTTACTTACCTCCTTCGCTTCGCTACGCATACAGTCTTACTAAGCTCGCGATGCTCGCTAAGTGCGACTAGCATCCTTATACATAATATGGAATATAATATTGAACTTCCGCTCTCGCTTCGCTCGCCGGAAGACGTTCGGACTAGGCTCAAAAATACTTCACCAAGTCCTCTCAGCTCTAACAAAGGCTTCGGAAAGTTAATAAAAAAAACTTATAGATTTTTCATGAAACGACCTTTTTCAATCATGAATGGACTCAAATAACCATCATTGCAGTGAATATAACCACGTCTCCCTCCTGTTCAAGCTGGGTAGTTCCATAATACTTTTCTGTAATCCTTCGCATATTTTTCAATCCAAAACCATGCTTATCACGATCTGTCTTCGATGTTTCCATAAGTCCGTTCTCATCAGAAGACCGCAATAGTCCGTTATAGCTGTTCTTGACTTGGATCATGAACATATCACCACTACGCCAGGATTTTATCTCCACGAAAGATTTATCCAGGTTTTCTGCAGCCCTTATAGCATTTGAAAGAGCATTATTCAGAATAACGCCCACATCTATGGATTCCACTTTACCTTCTTTCGGATAGTGAAAATCATCTACAAATCTTATTCCAACGTCCTCAGCCTGTCTCCGCTTCTCTGAAATCACTATATCAGTGACAGGATTTCCGGTCTTTGCATTTATATCTACAGCATGAAAATCCTCAGACCAGTCATGTAAGTATTGTAAAGCCTGATCACTACTGTTTCCCTTTATTAGATTACCGAGTACCATAATATGATTGTTGATATCATGCCTAATTCCACGGAAATCCGAATAGACCTTCTCCATGGAATGAACATGCCCTGAAAGTTCGTCGATCTGACTGTTTACAAGAGAGTTTTGCAGTACTTCTTCCTCAGAAGTCTTAATCTTTTGATAAAAATAGATCACTGCAATCATAGTGAGAAAAGCTACCACACCAAATAATGCACGCATTTCATGATATACAGGATATCTATTCCAGAAATATTCACCCGAAGCTTTTTCAAAAGCTTCTTCCATAAATGTACATATCCAGTAAGATACTATTATTGTTATGTATGTTGCTGATAAAAAAGCTAATTCTCTCCATTCCATAAGTTCTTTTTTACGGCTGTACATCGTTTTAATCAGATGTATTCCTATAACCAACAAAGCACATCTTATTACCGCATGAATAGCCTGCGCCAAACCATAAAGCATAATCTGCTGTAAATCTCCTGTCACTTTTGGATTCATAAAAGTCACAGAGCTTATAAGATTCCATGGCAAAACAGCAAGCTCCATTGATATCCACAAAAGCAGATACATCGTCATTGATAAAAACATCATTTGCGGAGCGTTCACCCTCTCTACGAAAACGGAGGCAATACATACCGCACTACAGCCAAGAGCATAGGCAATTACCCCGGAAAAGTTCACCGGAACAAAATACAATATAGACATCACTCCTGCATAGACCACTCCGAGTATAACTGTGCGCACTCTTCTTTTCAGAAAAGGTATGTAAAAAACCGAAACAAGCACTGCATTTAACAGCACATTTGCAATCATCGATATATTATTTACCTGGTCCCACATGGCTTCAGTAATCATTAATTCTCTTCACCTCTATAATTTTTGAAGTAATACCTTACTCAGCTCTCTTTTTGTTGTAATCCATCAGAGCTTTTACAAAAACCGGATAGTTTTGTTTTGAGATAAGTGCTTTACCCCTTACCATATAGCACGTTCCAGAATCATACCTCTTTACAAATCGTAGATTTACAAGATATCCTCTATGAGTCCTTAAAAAATCATCACCTACAAGCTTTTCAAGTTCTGATAGATGTCCATAATATTCAATTTCATCAGTTCTTGTGTGTACGATTATTCTGGCACCATACACTTCTGCAAAAACAATGTCTGAAACACACAGCCTTATATGACTGCCTCGTGAGTTCAACATCACATACTTCTTTTGAGAATTAGTAGCTGATTTAGAAATTTCCACTTTTGCATCTTTTATCACATTAACCATCTTCTTATTTGAGAATGGCTTTACAAGGAAATGAAATGCTCTTACATCAAAAGCATCAAATACATACTGCTTTTCTCCAGTTATAAAAATGATAACAACCTCATCGCTAATATCACGAAGTTTCCTGGCGACATCCATTCCAGACACTCCGGGCATCATAATATCCAGAAGAATAATATCAGGCATATAACCATCTTGTTCCACAACTCTCAAGACGTCTTCTCCAGTGCAAAAGCAACTAATCTCATCATCCGAAAACGATGCATTCAGTTCCGACACTATAATTTTTCTTATTCTTTCTTCATCATCGCATACTGCTATCTTCATAAGGCAATATTCCTCCAAGTTATTCGTATCATAATCACATAAGAAATACTATGATTTGATCACGAAACGACCTTTTTCATATCTGAAAGGGCAAAAAAGAGCCGGATAGAAATATTTTTCCATCCGACTTTACATTAACAATATAACTTTTAACCATACTGTTTAAATCTGAACATCAATCGAACCCCCATCTGAAACCGGAGCTGCCATTGCCGGCATTGATACGGTTATCCCCTGCACTGCTGGGCTTCCAACCGCTGCAGAAGCTGACTGTCCACCTCCCATACCGGGAATACTCCCTGCTTTTCCAAGCTCATGCTTGATCATATCTTTAAGATACTCCATATTTGCTTTTGCAATAGCCTTGTCTTCCGAAGCCCTATGCTTCCGCTTTAGATCCTCAAAATCCTCTTTGCTCATATGCGGATCTACCACTTCCATATCTTCAAGCATCTCCATAGTTTCTTCCAACTCTTCCAGTTCTTCCTCGCCAAATTCAGAGATCATCTTGTTCAGATCAGCCATCATTTCATCCGAAACATTAGCTCCGCTTTCTTCGATTTGTTCTAGAGCTTCCTGCAACTGAACCGCCCCCTCACTTTGTTCGGCGGCATTTCGGTCGTCACATCTTAAATCCGCTTCGCGGATGGTGACTCCCTCCAACATCTCCTCGCGCTCATCGAAGATTTGGTCTTCTTTCTCAGTGATCTTTTCTTCCTCTGCCTGTGTTATGGTACTCTGAATACCCCGAACAGCATCTTCCTGTTCGTCAAGGCGCTCATCCTGCTTCTGCGCACGGGCCACCATTTCTTCCAGCTCCAGATGATGTTTCTTTTTCCTTGCCACCATTTCCATGCGCTTTGCATGGGTTAAAGCAAACTGTAGTTCCTCAGGATCACCATCCCCCGCAGAAATCTTTCTCTTTATCTGCGTCACAGCTCTTTTTGCTGCCAGTACTGCCTGCCCGGCACTGTTTGATGTCTTGGCACTCTGTATTTTGGATGCAACCTCTTTATAATTATAGGTCGGCTTAGGCGCTGTCTCTTCCTCTGCTGCATCCGGGGAACCGGATGATGTCAGAAAATCATTTATTTTTTTATTATTCTGATCTTGCTGAGAATCCTGCTTCAGTGAGCGTATCATCTGCCGCATCTGCTGTGATAATCCTTTTCGATCATTAACCTCATTGTCTGTTCTTCTGTCAAAGCTTGATACAAAAGGATTTACCGGCATCTTTCCCATAATTGTATTCTTCATGGCTCCGTCAGTCTTCTGAGCATAGAGATTCCTCTGGGCATTCTTCATGTACGGTGAACTATATAGATTATTCGTGATAAATGATATATTCATGCTGTACCTCATAACATGTAGGAATCGTATTTATACGATTCCTCTCGCGCCAGCCGCACGCTGCATAGCAGCAATTTCCACTGTGCGGCTGTGTGCATAAAACATCAGCCTCTGAAATCTATCTTTGTTCCTACCATCTGCTCGGCCTGAGTCATAACTTTTCCGGATGCATTATTGTATGAGTATGTCTGCACCTTAGAGAGAAGTTCATCCATGGAATCTGCTTCGAATGTTACATATTCCTCGTCATCATTAATCCTGGAATCATCTTTATCAGTATCTTCCTTTTCAGCTTTTTTATCCCTGGCTTTTTGGATACGTTCCTCCTGAGCCTTCTTTTCCGCTTTCTTTTTCTCCTGAAGTTTCTGAGCCTTCTTCTCTGCTGCTTTCTTTTCTGTACGCTTTTTCTGAAGATCTGAAGATTTATTTACAGTGGCAAAGAAACTCTCCTTACCATTAGAATCAACACTCATCCCAAAATTCTTAACACTTGCGCCGCTGCTGGCAAGTCCCATCTTAGCCTCTGACATCTTTGTCTGTGCCATGGCAATGATTCCTTCATACTTCTTACGATATGATTCATCTGTCGCCATCCGCTCAAGCTTCTTTTCATCTATAAGAACTACCATTTTGTTGGCGTTACCATAGGAGGCAGCATTCTGCTGAACCTGAGCCTTCATGTCCTTACTTACGGCTATGAACTCCATGTTATGATATTTTGATTTCAGCGAATTATAGTAGTCCTTTGCCTTATCGGAAAGCTGCACATCTCCAATAGTCATCCCATATTCAGTTTTTCTGGGCACAAGTGAACTCGTGGTATCTATCGGACTCCACGCTTTTGTTTCTACTTTAGCCTGCTGAGAATTTTTTGCTGAACCAGCCTGATCTGCCCTACCTGTATCAGGAGTCTTAGACACTCCCGATTTCTCGTTATGGACACTCGGATTTATCTGCTGATATGCAGAAATGCCATTAATTCCTGTCATACTGATCTACCTCCTTGTAAAAAAGCCGACATCCTTTTCATTCATTTATATCTAAAAGCGCATAGTAAGACACTTATCCATTTCTTATATATTTTTTATCGTCTTAACTACTGCCGGAATGTACCCTTAAAATATAAAAAAAATATATAGTTCTTTGTACCCTTATTGTTGTATGAAAAAAGGCCTTCAGGAAACAAATCCTGAAGGTCTTCCATATTACTGTAATACAAGCCTATGAATCACAGAATCTTTTGATTCCAATAACCCGGAAAACCATGAACAGGTCACATCGTCATATCGGTCACTATCATCCACTTCATTAAAAAGCCTTGCCGCATCTAGTTATATTTGTTTACGGTTTTGCTGCCCTTGCTTCTACTTATCTTGTAATTGCAGCCCTTAGTAATGGAGTCCTTGATGTAGGTATTTAGAATTTCCTTATACCTCCGCTTTCCGTCTTTTTCAAAATGAGAGATCAGTGACATAAATTCATCATCCTCATATTCAATACAAAGAACATCTTCATCTTCCATTTTTACAAGGATTGTCACGGCATGGCTACCATCCTCTGCGACCTCCGTGTACTCGAGATCTTCTTCCTTCAGGAAGCCCACAATATCATCAACCGCACCAAGCATTGCATCTGTTGCCTGATCAAAGGTATCCGGAATTCCAACTGAAATATCCGACGGAGCTTCATCAAATTCGGCATCTATCGGTGCTGCTTCAATTTCATCTAAAGCTCCTTCATCCGGAATATCAGTGATAGGCTCAATATCGTCATCTAACGGAATATCCTCTGCAGATTCATCTGATGCTTCCATAGCAGATATATCCATATCAGGAATCTGAATATCAGCACCCTCTTCTGCTGCTGGCTCATCAACTGAAATCTCCTCAGAAACCTCAGGCTCAGGCAGATTCAGTTCAGGAATCTCAAGATCAAGCTCAGGAAGTTCAATTGTAATTTCTTCTTCAATTTCAGCTTCCGTCTCAGGCTCTTCTTCCACATCATCCTTTAAAATATCGATTGATATCTCATCCATATCCCCTGCATCTTCGGATTCAGCTTCATCGGGCATATCTAATGAGATTTCATCGATTATTGCTGCTTCCTCCGGCGCAGGTTCTGCTGTAGCTTCAACAGGTATCTCAATTTCAGGCGCTGCTTCTGCTACTACTTCAGCGGGTATTTCTATTTCAGATGCTGCTTCTACCATTGCTTCTACAGGAATCTCTGCTTCAGGTGCGGGCTCTGCTATTGCTTCTGCAGGTATTTCAACCTCTGGTACAGGCTCTGCTACAGCTTCTGCTGGTATCTCTACTTCAGGAACTGCCTCTACAGGGATCTCTATCTCAGGTACTGCCTCTGCTATCGCCTCTACTGGTATCTCTATCTCAGTAACAGCCTCTGCTACTACTTCTACAGGGATTTCCATCTCCGGTGTTGCCTCTGCTATCGCCTCAGCCGGAATCTCAACTTCGGCCGCTGCTTCAACAGCAGGTGCTTCTGCTGCTACTTCAGCAGGTATTTCAACCTCTGGTACAGCCTCAGCGGGTATCTCAACCTCAGGCACTGCCTCTGCCATCGCCTCGGCAGGTATCTCTATCTCGGGTGCTGCCTCAACAGCAGGTGCTTCTTCTACTGCTTCTGCAGGTATCTCTACCTCAGGTACAGCTTCTGCGGGAATCTCAACTTCAGGCGCTGCCTCTGCCACCGCTTCTGTAGGTATTTCAACTTCAGGCGCTGCCTCTGCCACCGCTTCTGCTGGTATCTCAACCTCTGGTACAGGCTCGGCTACTGCTTCTACAGGTATCTCACTCTCCGGTGTTGCTTCTGCCATTGCTTCTGCAGGTATCTCAACTTCAGGAACAGCCTCAACGGCAGCTGCTTCTTCTACCGCCTCAACGGGTATCTCAACCTCAGGCGCTGCCTCTACTGCAGGTGTTTCCGCTACCGCCTCAACTGGTATCTCTATTTCAGGAACTGCTTCTGCTACTGCCTCTACAGGTATCTCCACCTCAGGCGCTGCTTCCGCTACAGCCTCAACAGGGATTTCTACTTCTGGTGCTGCCTCAACTACAGGTGCTTCTTCTACTGCTTCTGCAGGTATCTCTACTTCTGGTACAGGCGCTGCCATTGCCTCTGCAGGTATCTCTACCTCAGGTACAGCTTCTGCGGGAATCTCAACTTCAGGTGCTGCCTCCGCCATTGCCTCTACAGGAATCTCCACCTCTGGCACTGCTTCCGCTACAGCCTCAACAGGGATTTCTACTTCAGGTGCTGCCTCAACTACAGGTGCTTCTTCTACTGCTTCTACAGGTATCTCTACTTCAGGTACAGCCTCAACGGCAGGTGCTTCTGCTACCGCCTCTGCTGGTATCTCTACTTCAGGTATAGCCTCCACAACAGGTGCTTCTGCTACCGCCTCAGCAGGTATCTCTATCTCAGGCGCTGCTTCTACAACAGGAGCTTCTTCTGATGAAGATTCTTCAATGATTAGGACTCCATCAATTATAGGCTCCGCTTCAACAGTCGGAGCAGCCTCTACTACAGGAGTTTCTTCCACTACAGTAGCAGCTTCAACTGCAGGAGCTTCTTCCACTACAGATGCGGCTTCAACTACAGGGGTTTCTTCCACTACAGGAGCGGCTTCAACTGCAGGAGCTTCTTCCACTACAGGAGCGGCTTCAACCGCAGAGGCTTCTTCTACTACAGGAGCAGCCTCCACCGCAGGAGCTTCTTCCACTACAGGTGCGGCTTCAACCACAGGCACTTCCTCAACTACAGGTGAAGCTTCCTCTACGGGTGCAGCTGCAGCAGCCTGAGCCATTTCCTCCAATTTTTTATCAACATCTGCAGCAGTCTGAGCCGCAGCCATAGCTGCTATCATCTCATCAGTAGAAGGTGCTGGCTCAGCCGCAGCCTTAGGCTTTCTTGTCCTTGTTGTCTTTTTAACCGGTTCCTGTTCCTGCTGATCTGTATTTCCCATCTTCAATCTCCTTTTCAAGCATTTGTTGATAGGTACAATTCTTCCGATATTGGTAAAATTAGTCGCAATAAGTAAAAGGAATCGAATAGAATCCTACAAATATATTATCTTTTATAGTTAATCAAAAGAGAAATTAAGTTCTTATAAAAAAGATAAAGAATTTGTTACCTACCTGCCTTTTCAAATTACAGGGTCAGAGTTATATTGCATAAAAAACGTCAATTCTACTTTAAAGTACAGCAAAACTCTAATAAAATGACCAATTCTACTTTCGAGGGGTGTCTTTTTTCCGAAAATTCAATACTATAGTAGATGGCACGGATGATAATCAGACCAAAATCTCAGAACAAAATCATCTCTGCCGGAGGAGAATTTGTATGGATCTTGTGAAAATTGGCAGATATATCGCAGGAAAAAGAAAAGAACTGGGTATGACACAAAAGCAGCTTGCTGAAAAGCTCGGTATGAGCGATAAGTCTGTTTCCAAGTGGGAACGAGGCGTGTGCCTCCCTGACGTATCAGTATATTCGGAGCTCTGCGGAGTATTGGGGATAAGCATCAACGAATTTATTGCAGGCGAAGATCTTTCCCAGGAGACAATAGTTCAAAAATCCGAAGAAAATATCATGGGTGTAGCAACAGACAGCAAAAACAAACAGAAATTCCTAAAGAGAACAATCTGTGTTCTTCTGATAGTATCCATTCTTGCACTTTCAATAATTGGCGTTATTATTTACAAAGCCCTGAAACCTCGCAATTTCATTGAGCCCTTAACTTTTTAAAGCAATGAGCTTGAAGCTATAAAACTTGCCGCTATCCCTAATGACATATTTATCTACAAATATATTACCACCGATACATACAAGTACCTGAGGCTCTACTACTCCGATGGCAATTTAGAAACGCAAGACGACACCGGTGTAATTGAAATGAATTTTGAATATGACGGTTCGCCTGAGAATGGTGAAATCATTCTTATACCGGATTACGCTGCAGGCGAGGTGAAAATAGCTATTTCTGCAGGAAAATCCATGATTTCCACAGAAGTCCCGCTGTTTGAAAATACAGTCGATTTAGGCGAACTTGGTAAAGGTTCAACAATACCTTTGGCAGCAACAGACATAAAATACAATGAAAAGCAGCCTCTATTAAGCTTTTATTTGAATAAAAAAGAGATCCGGATATGTGATACCCGTGATCTCTTGAATGCACGACCTAAGCCATCTGCAGATAATGAATATGCGTGCAACTTCTATTTTGAATTCAAAAAGTAGTTGAACCCGGAAAACAGACTCATTTCTCAAAATGAAGCTTTTCTTCTTTGAATGCCCGAATATGTCCCATATCATTGAAAAGCTCCAGCCTGGGAATTATCATCCCGCTTTCCTCCATCGAAAAGCTAATGATTGAAACGGAACAAACACCGTAGGGCATGGATGTCAGCACATAGGGAAAAGGCAAATTGAAAAGATGCGAATACAAAATAGCCCCAGAGCCGCCGTGAGCAAAAAGAGCAACCGTATCATCGAACTTGTCCGCCACTCCATCATTTCCTGCTTCTGAAACCACCTTTCCTGCGCGATACTCATACAGCCCGTTTTTTCTGAAAAGGCCGTATTCTTCAAGCAATTCATCAATGCCTGCAGAAACCTTTTCATAATACTGAAGACAAATATTGTTCTTGAAATAATGGTGATTTTTCCATTCCGAGCTTCCAACAAACTGCGGATTCTCGGTTAGAAGCTTATATCCAAGAGTCCAGGGATGTCCGTCAAATTCAAGCTTTTCATCTTCGCTTACAGCTTCTCCTCTCGCATCACCCCAGTCGATTTCATGCATGAAATCAAGGGTTTTAACAGTAAGTCCATGATCCTTTGCTGTATACGAAGCGGTTTCTACTGCTCTACCCATGGGAGAAGCGTATATCGCCCTGATATCTTCGTCTTTTAATCTTTTTGCAGTGCATGCAGCCTGCTCTTTTCCATTCTCAGTCAGGCAATCCTTAGCATAATTGGGCTCACCGTGCCTTACAAAAATAAGTCTCATATCATCATTCCTCTTTTTTTATTCCTTAAAGCCTCGCAAGCATCATGAGATTCTGTAAAAATACCATATCTTTGCGAAAATCCACTAATCCTAATCCTCATCAAAAGGACTATCCATCATAATCTCATTCCACCTGGCGTTATAGTGCTCGGCGGTCTTTTTATCGATAATCCGCTCTCTGTCACTGAGTATGGCAAGCATCTCATCGACAATCTCACCCTGCGGCGGATGCGAATAGTGCGAAAGATAGCCTATCATGCGTGTCGCGGTAAAATCAGTATTTAGATTTTGTGTTATAAGATCGCAAAAACGCTCTTCGTAGCCATCATTTAACATGATTTCATATAGCATTCGGCTCATCTTCGATTTTGGTTTCATGCATCTCCTCCACAAGAAATAAAACTACGTAAGGCCGGAAAACACCTCACAGAATGTTCTGCTCAAACAAATACAGACCGCTCCAATCACGGATATCGGTCTGCTTTTTGTTTTCATAAATTTGAAAATGCCACCCCGCAATAAAGGCGACATCTTCCATCAATGATTCAATTAGCAATCTCTTTTACTACTTCAAATTGCTTATTCCATTTTAGCTCTAAACCATCCCATAAGTAGGTGAGCTCCCCATTTGGATATAAACTTATAAATCGACTGGTGATATCAGAAGGATTATCCTTTGAATCATAGTACATTGCGTTGTTATGCGCACTTTTCCTCTCATAAACGAAACCGTCAATAGTTATTCTCTGTGGGAACTCAGTTATCATCACTGCCTCCTTTGGAATGAAACTGTTTGATTGTTTGTTTTCACATCATATTGTACAGTAGATAAAAATCAGATACAACATATAGCGTGTGCTATTTTAAAAAATTTTTGAGGCAGTTAATAAAAAGGCTTAACCACGCCAAATATGTTTCACAGAGCTTTATAATCATCATTTTCATCAAGGGAAAGTGTCATATCAGCGTCGAGGGAATCATTTAGGCAGATTCTTACGTTTGCCATATCGCTGAAGTCCACAAAAGCTGTAGCTTTTTCCAGAGTATTACCACTTTTAGCCTTGCGATCTATGAGGCGATTCCGCAAAAAATCCTCGTTTGCGGTAATCCTTATGGTGTAATCCGCATAATTCCTGAGCTCGCGCCATCCATCCTCGTTCAAAAGAAGATAATTACCCTCTAAAATAACGATCTTCTCAGACACAGTATATGTATCCTCCACCGGGTTATGAAGGTGCCTGTCGTATGAAGGCCAACCGCAGGTTTCACCGGAAGCCACTCTTTTAACAGCTTCAGTAAGCTTTTCCAGGTCAAAAGTTATAGGCGCTCCTTTTATTTCCACCATTTTTATGGTCTTTCCATCCCGCTCCGTGTCGTGAGAAAGGAGATATTCCTGCCTTCTGTGGAAACCATCCATACCAATTGCCTGCACATTGCAGATATCGTCCTGTTCTTTTGATAAAGCCTCAAGGAAGCTGCTTAGTGTGCTTTTCCCTGCTCCTGGAGGCGCGGCGAGCATCACAAGAATACGTCCATCCTTTTTCTTCTGCATGTCTGTGAGCCTTTGCAAAAGCGGCAAAAAGACTGCATTTATCGTAGTTTCGCTGTATTTTGCATTTACATCTATGCCATTGATATTTACTTTATACTCTCTCATTTCCCTGTTCCGTTTTTCCTGATTTATAGTTATTATGATATAGAACTTATACGTGCATATCGCTACCATCGCGGTTCTATTCCATTATATTAACTATCTTAAAAAAGGTATACCGAAATAAATGGCAAACAAAAATCAGTATAATTTTAATCGAAATAGAAAACCCCATAAAAAGAGCTCACATCCCTTATTGTCGATATTATTCGGTATGTTTCTTGTTTGGGGAATTACGTATGCCTTAATTCAGATTAGATCCGGCAATTCTGATGAATCATACATCCCTTTTGTGGTTTCTTCTGACCTTAACGACGTAACAGGCAAAATTGTCTTCTACGATAAGGCTGACAGTCCCTCTGAAAAAGAGGACATTTGGGTACTTTATCAGGGGCTTAGCGATGCGGATAAAATCGTATATGATCTTTTCCTGGATCTTGCTAAAAACCGTGACGGCGATGATTATACAAGTGCTATCATAATTTCCCACGAAAAAGTGGCTGAACTTGAGCCAGACCATCTCTGGAATATCTATTACGCCATGTGCTATGACCATCCTGAATATTTTTATCTTTTTACCGGAGATGAGAAAATTCATTCAACATTTTCATCCTATGATAACTACGAAGTTCATTATTACACCATGGAAAAACCCAATGAAGAAGATGCCGAGCTGGAAAATAACTTCCGGGCTGCAACTAAAGAATTTTTCAAGGGCATTGATATGAACGGGTCTGATGAAGAAATTGAGCTTGCTATCCACGATAAGCTTATTGACACCGTCAATTATGATTATGAAATTTTGGAAGACAATCACAATGATGGAGTCTGGGAACTTGGCGATACCGCCTACGGCGCTCTTGTATGCGACTCCGAAGGGCGGCCAAATCATGCTATTTGCGGAGGTTATTCATTTGCATTTGAATACCTTTTGCATGAAGCAGGGATTCCCTGTGCCTATGTTTCCGGAAGTGCAATGTCTATCCCACCTTCTGATGATGACCAGCCCAGTCACGCTTGGAATGTAGTAAAAATCGGTGAAAAATGGTACGAAGTTGATACCACCTGGGATGATCAGGAATACGAAGAAGGCGAATATGATGAGTTTTTTGCATCATTGGAAAACTATGAAGATAAATACGACAATCTTCTTCACCATTACTACAACAAAACCACTGCAGAAATGGAGGATCTGAAGGCCACAGAGGATACGCTTTTCTATGTTGATGGCTACTCACCTTATAATGCCGTAAATGACAGCTCTCATGTCAGAGCTATCACGGCTTCTGATGACAGCAATCCCATAGAAATCTTTGTAAATTCACTGATTCCGATTGCTGAATGAATTGCCCTCATGCCATAATAACGCCTACAGGTTTTGTGCTGCGTGTATTAATCTCATGGCATTCTCTCACAGGTTTTTGGCTGCGTATATCAGCCTCATAGCCTGCTCTGCCGCATCCGCAAGGTTCCTTTTCGCATTTTCTGCATCCATGGCTTCATCCAAAGTGCATACTCTTCTCAAAATAGGAAAAAATGCATCGATTCCGCTGTCATTGCAGGCTGCCGCATCCTTGGAAACAGCTCCGGAAAAAGCTATTACGGGTTTGCCAAAGCTTTTCGCAAGTCTTGCAACTCCAATAGGAGCCTTCCCCATGGAAGTCTGGGCATCAAGCATACCCTCTCCCGTAACAACAAGGTCGGCATCTTTTATATAGTCGGCAAGCGCCGTCTCTCTAAGTATTATGTCTATTCCACTTTCAAGGGATGCATTTAGGAAAGTCCTTAGTGCAAAGCCCATTCCGCCTGCAGCGCCGCTTCCGGGAATATCAGGGTCTGCATCAGGCTTTACTGTCTTCGCAAGTTCTGCGTAGTTTTCAAGCCATTTATCCATCAAAGCTATCATCTCGGAATCAGCACCCTTCTGAGGTCCAAACACGTTACTGCATCCAAGAGGTCCGCAAAGAGGATTGGTTACATCGCAGGCCACATGAAAACTGCACTCAGTCAGCTCCCTGCAGACATTTTCACAGGAAATACGAGTTAGGTTCTCAAGGCCTTTTGCACCTAATTCGATTCTTCTTCCGTCTTTATCCAGGAGATCAAAGCCAAGCGCCATCAGCATTCCCGCACCGCCGTCATTTGTAGCGCTTCCGCCTATTCCGATAATGAATTTTCGACAGCCTTTTTTAATGGCATCAAGAATCACTTCGCCCACACCGTAAGTAGTGGTATTTAGAGGATTTCTTTGCTCATTGGTAACAAGCGTTATTCCTGCAGCGCCGCTCATTTCTATAACTGCGACATCTCCGGGAATAATTCCATAGCGACAAAGGACCTTTTCAGATAAAGGTCCCGTTACGCTAACCTCCTCAAAATGACCACCGGTACCAACGACAAGAGCATAAACAGTACCTTCTCCTCCGTCAGCAAGTGGTCTGACTATGGTTTCAATATTTTTATTTACGCGCTGAAAGCCTTCTTTTACAGCATTACCTGCCTCTATTGAAGACAGGCTGCCCTTGAAGGAATCGATTGCTGTAACTACTTTCATACTGCCTCCCGATAAAACGCTGATGTCTCAAGCTTTGTAGTCATCTATTGGTGCCACGTGCTTTATTTTTTCCTTTTCATCTCCGCAGGACACTTATGCTGAGTAAAAGGTCCGTACTGACACCTTGCGCATTCAAAACATTTGACATAGGATTTTCCTTCTTCAAGAACCGCCTTGGGGAAATTGGGATCGGCAAGAACAGCTCTAGCGAGATCAACAGTATCTGTAAGGTCATTTTCTATCAGATATTTAACCTGCTCAGGCTCGAGCAGGGAATTGACGCTGGATACCGGAACTTTTCCCTTAAAATGCTCATGGAAACGAACGCCCAAAGAACATATCAGGTTGTAGGGCTTGGTAGCATCCTCAAGTGCGGAATCAATCTCTCCTTGCCCATGAGATACCTGAAGATAGTCGCAGCCGGATTTTACGTACTCTTCCGCGATTTCTATGGCATCGGAAAGATCGGGGTCTGCACCTATAGTTCTTATGGAAATAAGAAAATCATCTCCGCATTCTTTTCTAATATCGCGGATTATCTCAGCACCGAATCTGGCTCTGTTCTCAGTACTTCCGCCGTACTCATCAGTTCGAAGATTGGTCTTTTTTGCGGCAAACTGATTGATCAGATATCCGTGGCAGCCATGAAGCTGAATTCCGTCATAGCCTGCTTTTTTCGCTCTTATCGCAGCATCTACAAAGGCAGCCTGCATCTCATGGATTTCATCTGTGGTCATGGCTCTGGACATTCCGCCATCTCTTGTCTCAACTGCAGACGGCCCGATTGCCTCACCGCACTGGGGATTTGCGGTTATTCCTGTGTGATTAAGCTGGATTATAGCCACAACGTCATTGTCATGACAGTTTTTCACTATCACTTTGTGACCATCAATCTGGTCATCACTCCAAAGCCCCAGGTGATTTTCTCCAAATCTTCCACTGGGAGTAACAGCGGTAGCCTCCACACAAATAAGGCCGATTCCGCCCTCTGCGCGCTCTTTGTAGTGTTCTATATGTTTCTCAGTGACTTTTCCATCAGGCCCCGCAAAGTCAAACTTTACTGTAGGCGCCATGGTCATCCTGTTTTTCAGCCTTTTCCCATTGATTATAAGCTCATCATTTACCCTAGTCATACTCTTCTCCTCCGTTTGTTAAAGCTTTTTAAAGACTTTTTCCGTTTAAATCTGGCGAGATCAATCTCTGGAATGGTTTTGGATAGCATTTTCGGAATAAAATCATCAGAACAGCTTCGGTATCATGGAAAGTTCTGTTGATAGCAGCTCTGAATCATTACATATAATCGAAGTTAGGATATAATCTATTCCCTTCGCAGTCATGCGGCGCTGGCCTCTGAAGATAAGGTGCATCTTCTTGTCCTCTGTCATATACTCCTCTGAGGCAGTTACCCCGGGATCACTTCCTTCGAGAACCTTCCTAAAGTCACCCAGGAAAGCCGGGATTAGAACCTTAGCGGTTTTGCTTCCGACTTCCGGTTCGTATATTTTATTTATTTCATCCTGTAGAAGTTCTTCTATTGTCATGGATTTACCACCTTCCATCTATATTCTTGCCCATGTATGACATGGGCACTTTCTATCATGACTTCAAAACCTCTCTGCTCAGAGGAATTCTTCTTTTTGTCCTTTTTTGAGGCGCAAGCACCTACCAGCATGGCTCCAATACCTCATTCCAAGCAGAGGAATTCTTCTTTTTGCCCTTTTTTGAGGCG
>NZ_KE384146.1:60089-89483 GCF_000424165.1 Butyrivibrio sp. AE3006
CCAAGCAGAGGAATTCTTCTTTTTGTCCTTTTTTGAGGCGTGGGCAGCTCCAATCAGATTGCAAAGCCTTGCCCCCTACCCCCTTCAGAGCCTACCATAACGCCTCTAACCGAGTCGAGGCGGACGATCTACTCACGCCGAGTCGAGGCGAGCGATCTGCTTACGCCGAGTCGAGGCGGACGGTCTACTTACGCCGGATCGCGGCGGACGGTCTGCTTGCGCCAGTCCACGGCGCCGCATCTGGTGCAGCCGTAGTGTCTGTAGTATTTGGTGAATCTGCTGTCACGCTTGCGGTAAATAGTGGCGCCGCAGCCACCACAGGTAAAAACATACTTTATGGCGATGCTGCGGGGCTTGTAATTCTCAACGCCCTTCTCATTGCCGGAGGTCACGCGCTTAATATCATAGCCATATCGCCTGTTCATAAGCTGTGCATAGCCCTTCCATTTACCCTGATGCTTCATACAGCCCTTACAGGTATGAAGAAGCTCGTGAATTATGGTCTCCTTGCAGGCCTTCTCTGAGATCCGGTCATCCTTCAGAAGCGCCTCAGCTATCTGAATAGAGTAGGTTCCGTCCACTTCCTTCTTACAAAGTCCCCATCTGCTGCGGGCTCTGGTGTTTATAGACCAGGATTTGATAGGGCCAAGCTCAATCCCCACCCCCTCTATTTCCTCAATACATTCCTGCTTAAGTCTGTTAAAATCCTTCATTAAATCTATCCTTCAATCATCCTGGCAGCTCTAATTCACTAATAATCACCCTTTTATCCATCTGCCAGCATCAATTCTCAACTAATCCCTCGTCAATCGCCCACGATGACGTCAATTCCCTAAGATTCATTCCTCAATCGCCCTGATGGCGTCAATTCTCTGAGAAAGTGTAGGATGCGAATAGCCTATCTTCACCACAAAAGGATGCGGGTTAAGATTGGAAAGTGCATCTCCGCTGAGCTTCTTAAGGGCCGAAATAAGCGCTTCTCCATAGCCCTCTTTGGCAGCAAAAGCATCCGCCTCGTATTCGTGTTTTCTGGACATGTGGTTGCCAATAAGGTCAAAAACCAGCGAAACCGGCCAGCTTATAAGCTCAATCAGCAAAAACGCAAAATAATAATTCACTTCAGAAAATCCAAAGGCCTGAAACAATACCTTGAAATTAAGAATAACTCCCAGCGCAAGAACCGTTATCACTGTCCTTGTAAAGCTAAAGGGCAGGGATTTAATCATGTGATTGAACTTAGCATGTCCGAATTCATGCGCAAAAACAGACACAATCTGGTCGGTGCTGTACTCGTTCACCAGATTGTCATCCAAAGAAATCGTCTTTTTCTTGGTAAGACCGGTGCAGAAGGCATTAGCCTTGGTGGTTCGTCTGCTGGCATCCCTGACGCACAGCTTCCTTACAGTCATTCCGTATTTATGACAAAGCCCCAGAATGGCATCCTTGAGCTCTCCCTCCTCCAATGGATCAAACTTGTTGAAAATCCTCAAAATAGGCATAACAATCAGATTTATAAGAAGTGATAACAGGATAAAAGCCACAGCGGTAATTATAATCGCCATGTTCCCGAATCTCTCGAAAAAGAACCTGACCAACATCAAAAGGCCATATGACACCACCACGGAAATGATCGTCTCCTTGATAATATCAAGAACAAAGGTCTTCTTCGTGGTCTTGTTCATGCCATATTTTTCCTCGATCACAAAGATACTGTAATAGGAAAACGGAATAGAAACCACCAGCGAAATAAGCTCAAATGAAACCATCATAAGCAGATATTGCAGATAAACTCCCTGGGCTGAAAAAGCATTGAATATTTTGCTATATACATCAAAAGCCAGGTATGAAAAAAGCAGAAGTCCGGTAACAATATCCTTGATAATTGAAACCTTTCCTCTGTCCTTCTCATAAGACTGCCACTTTTTATATCTTTCTTCATCGTAAACATCCTTCACATTGTCAGGCAGCTCTTTGGCGAGGTACGAATTATCAAGATAATCCAAATACTCATAAAAAGCAGTCTGTAAAATAAAGGACGCGATTATTATCCCCTTAATCAAAGTAAAACTCCTCCGGTCTTAAAATTCCTCTGCTTATTATACCAAGCTTGGTCCGTCAATAAAACACCATGCACCATGTTCCATATGTCAATAGCATTTCCCTCACGAAAACTGCCGCACCGAATTAAGCTTCTACACAGAAAAACTGCCGCACCTAAAGGTGCGGCAGCCGTGAAATTCTTTTTAATATCAACCGATATTCATTTATCAGGATCCATCAGAATCAATAGAATGAGTAGAGACGGAGCTTATAGCTAGCCTGCTTAGCGCCTGATTTCTTGAATCCCTTAACGAGCTTATCATACTCCTTCTTCTTGGTAACGATCAGGAAGAATGTCTCGTCATTAGTGGACTTAAATGCATCAGACTTTATACCCTTCGCCTTAAGACTGCCATAGAAGTTCTGAACTTCTACCTTCTTAAGCTTTGTCTTACAGGTAAATGCTTTAGCTCCAATTTCCTTAATGTTAGGGCCGATTGTAACTGATTCAAGCTTCTTGCACTTTGCAAAAGCCTTAGAAGCAATCTTTGTAACCTTATAGAGCTGTCCATCAATAACTACAGTTGCAGGAATTACTACGTTCTTAATGTTCTTATTCTTGGGTCCTTTGTAAATAGCTTCGCCGTTCTTAATCACATAACTATGCTTTCCGGCGTTATTATTTGAAATTCCTAAAGTGCCATAAAAACTTCCTACATAGCCATCAAGCGCTGCAGTCATGGTGACTTTCAATTTTGCATTGGTTCCACCCTGTACTTTTCTAAGAGTTATATATGGCTTATCGGTTGTCCACTCACCTCCGGGAACAACTTCGTACTTGCTATTCTCTAAAGGAGTAATCACACATGCACTTAAAAGTGCGGCCATCGGTACCAACTCATTGGTATATGTATATACCGGAGCAACGTTAAACTCCTTATCATCTTCACCTTCAAAAAGTGTTGTTCTGTTTATGGAGCCATCAGCATCAACAATACCAAGTGTCATGATACTTTCATCATCAAGCTCGTCCAGCTGATAGTCAGCAAGAGCATTCTTGGTATACTTAGCTTTTCCTGTTGAACTCGGGAAATCGCTGCACCAGTCCACACGCTTTCTGCCTAAAGAAGCCATAGTACTCTGTGAAACATTAAATGCATCGAAGTCAATCTTACCCTTTTTACCATCGCAATATGCAATGTCTGTCTCATACCATTTAACACTGGTAGTACCGGCCTTAATGCGAACCTGGTTCCATACCTTGTTTTCAGAGAAAAGAATATTGTTATCAATATCTTCTTCGTCTAACAGTGCTGCAAATGTAAGAGCATAGCCCTGATATGAAGCCTTATGCTTAACAAGTGCGCCGTAAGGTGTGTTCTTAAGGTCCTTACTATCAATATCGCAAGCAGAATATGTAACTGTATCAAGAATTTCATAGAAAAGATCAACCTCGATAGCGAAGTCCTTCTGATCCTCATCTATTCTGTTGATGATGTTCTTGATAGCACTGCGGAGCTGTTTCTCCTCAGCTGCATAATTCTTATCGCTGCTTCTCTTAAGATATGCATAGCAACTGAATTTGCCGGCATCGTTCTTAACATAAACGAACTTCATGGTAGCCATTGCTGAAGCCAGATCTGTAGGATTTGAGTAAACATAAGCTCTGCGAGCATATTTCAGATCAACCTTTGAAATTTTTCTCTTCTCATCCTTGTTTTCATAGATGGTATAAAAACCTGATGAGTCAAAATCCTTGAAATTAGCGGCAGTGACTTGTACATCCTTGTCCTTGATACGTGAATCAAGATAGTCATAAGCTCTGTAGATAGAAAGCTTATCTCCTGTAAGATGGTCGGCTACATCAGAATAGTAGGCCTTTGCGGTTACAGGCTCCGCAACCTGAGGCAATCCGGGAATAACCGGAATCGCGATTGCTGCAGCCATAATCACCGCGGCAATTCTCTTCAAAAAACTTTTCTTCTTTACCATTAACAGTTCCTCCTCATAATAAGAAAATAAAATTAGACGCTCCAATTATATACTAAATAGACGCAATCTAGTGTGATACCATACAATATTTTATAAAAATTTTATAAACAAACAGCCTTGAAACCCTCACAAATTGCCGCTTTTCAAGAATGCCCATCACTTATTGCTAATGCATATATAATTATTTAATATGCTCCTCGAACCAGCCTGTAATTTCCTCCAGTCTTCTGATTCTGTGCTTCGGTTTTCCTGACCTTGAAAGCTCATGATTTTCGCCGTGGAACACAATCATTCTGGTCTCAATGCCTCTGACCGTCATAGCCTGCATCATCTGCATG
This sequence comes from Butyrivibrio sp. AE3006, assembly GCF_000424165.1. Lineage (NCBI taxonomy): Bacteria > Bacillati > Bacillota > Clostridia > Lachnospirales > Lachnospiraceae > Butyrivibrio > Butyrivibrio sp. AE3006. The sequence goes on from NZ_KE384146.1 coordinate 64,460, forward strand.
GCTTCAGGGAGCGGGCATCTGTAATCCTGGTCACTGTGCAGGAAAAGTGTGGGCGTCTTTGCATTCTCCACGTATTTAAGAGGTGAATATTTCCACAAAATCTCAGTATGATCTGTATTAAACCACCTTCCAAACTCAGCACCGCACTGATCAGGGCCAAAATAAGGTCCGATATCGCTGATATAACTCATGGAAATCCAGTTGGAAATCGATCTCTGGCTTGCAGCGCAGCAGAATCTGTCAGTGTGGGTTACGATCCAGTTGGTCATGAAACCGCCGTAGGATCCGCCTGTTTCACAGATTCTATCCTTATCGATTGCAGGATATTTTTCCAATACAGCATCAACAAAGTCCATCAGATTCTTAAAATCTGTTCCGCCGTAATCCCCGCGAATATCGGCGAATTCATCGCCTCTTCCGTCACTTCCCTTGATGTTGGTGAACATGACAACAAAGCCCTTTGCTGCCCACACCTGCATTTCATGGAAAAAGCCTTCGGAATAAACGCATCTGGGACCACCATGGATATCCAAAACTGCCGGATATTTTTTATCAGAATCAAAATCCTCCGGAAGCAGCACCCATCCGTGAAGAACAAGCCCCTCCGATTCGTAGTCGATTCTCTGAGGCTTTGCCACATAAACATCCTCAAGCATACTGTCATTGTGATGGGAAATCTGTGTAAGGTCTGCCTTAGATCCGGATGGTGTGTAGGTTCTCTGATCCTCTATCTCTACAGGCTCAAGGTCGCGCTTGTAGGCAACATAAATCTCCGGCAGACTGTCAGATCCCGTATAACCAAGAATAAACCTTCCAAAAACAATGTCGAAGAAGTGAATATTGCCGGGCATATCCAGTATTGTCTCTACTTTTCCTGTCTCAAGAGTGATCCTTGAAATCGCAGTGTGATCCTCTATGGTTGAAATTGTATAAAGGATGATATCCTCGTCCTCCTTCAGAACCCTCCACTGTCTTCCGCCGCCAAGAGCAACATCTCCAACTATGCTGTTGCCACGGGAATGTGTAGGCTCATAGCCCTCAATTTTCTTAAACTCACCGTTTTCAACCTTATAAAGATATGCAGAACCGTTGAGTCCATGGGCTTTAAAGTCGTTTGCAAATACGAAAGTCTTGCCATCCTTTACAAAAAAGCCCTCAAAGCCCACATCATGCTTGTCGTATAACGTGGTAACCTCATCTTTTTCCAGATCATAGGCCATCAGATCGCAGAAAAAATCAGGAATCTTTGTGGCCTTAGCCCCTGCGAAAACCACCTTATTGCCATCAATCTCAAAATCATAGACGCTAAAGTCAGGTGCTGTTATTCTTTTTAATTCAAACCTGCTCTCAGGCGCTTTTTCTGCATCATCGGTGGTCCTTATGATGAAAAGAGCATTTCTCTTGCCGTTTGTTACGCCTTGGCCATTTCCCCAGTAAGGAACCTCTGTGTAAACATCATAGTCGCTCTCAAGGCTCTTTTTCTTTTCATCCTGCTTCTTTTTATGGGTCTCTTCATCATCAAGATATGCGTCGGGATCGCTCTCTTCTATCTGAACCGTCGCAGCATACACACCGTCAGATACCTTCTTGATATCTCCAAGCGCTATGGGGAGCTTTGCCCAGATTTTTGCCTCTCCGCCATCTATCGATATGGAGAAAAGCTCCGTATCCTCAGACTTCTCATCCTCAGGCTTTTTCCTGTTCAGAATAACCTCGCTGTCGCTGTTCCAAAAAGCCACAGACGCGTCAATTGTGGCTGTGAGCTGAAAAGGCTTATCCTCCTTCACTGCCCAAACATCCCTTTTATAGACGTTCTTCTCTTCATCAGCATAAGCTACGTTGTACACGTAAGCTGTTCCTGCAGGGTTAAACATCGGATTTTCCGGATATTTGTACTTTAAAATGTCTCTGATTTCTACTTTTTTAGTCATTGCCAAGCTGTAACCCTCCCTTTTTCAACAGTAATATTTAGTGTCTGACCGTTTTGTATCTGTTTCCACCAGGATTCCTGAATTTCGTAGGTCTCTTCCTTAGTTCTGTCCTTGAAAAATGATCTGTAATGCCTGATTCCTGTCATGGTGTACCTAGAATCACGGCCACTTTCCCGCTCTTTGTCATTCAGCGTAATATCGGCCCAATAAGGATTTTTATCTTTGCCGGTGGTGGTCTCAGTTCTCTCGTAAACCCACCTGTCTATGTCGTAATAGTACTTGGTATCGTAAACCGGCTCCTGCCTGTACACAGGCTCATCCTCTTCGTAATACTCCGTGGTGTAATCCGTCACATAGGTGGAATGCTCGGTGAAGGTTCCATCACCGTTATCGGAGTAGTTGGTCTCATAGTGACCTCCGTCCGGAACCTGTCTTGATTTGGTGACTGACTCATAATGGTCCAGAACCGATCTGTAGCTCCTTATTTCCCGGTTCGTTTCCACAAGCCGCGCGCCGCTTGGCAGACTCCAATCCGACTCCCGAAAGGTCTTGTACTCCTCAATTTCAATGGAGTTCTCCCAGGTCAGCTCCTTAACATCATAGGTATAATCCCTTGGCTTTGAAATAAATGAAGATATCAGATTACCGACAATAATAAAAAGAATGATACCCAATATTATTTTTACTGCCAGCGATGACTGCTTTAACTTTTGAAATAGCGACAATGAATCAACTGATGGCGCTGTAGCCTTATGTACTGCAGGTTCCGGCTGCACGGGTTTTTGTGGATTTTTCAGTGAAAAGTAATCATCTTTACTTTCAGATTTAGGTGAGCCGCAGTTCTCGCACACAGTTTTGCCTGCTGAATTCAGTGCACCGCAATACTCGCAATACCAGTCTGCGCCTACAACCTTATGGCCTGCCACATATTCGACAGGGCCTGATCTCATATAGAATTTCGTCTCTTTACCACGCTGTCTTCCGCAATTTGGACAATCATACGTGGTTCCGGGGATTCCTTTGCTGCCACAAGAAGGACAGTCCCAGTAACCCATTACTATTTTATCTGCCATTATAAAAACTCCCTTCCAACCTCTTAAGTATAAGGGATGGAGGGGAGTTTTTGAAGTAAAAACGCGGCAAAATACTACACTTTTGCCCTATTTAGTTCGTAAATTATTTCTTGCCTGTAACCTTGTTTACAACAATTTTAACAGCGCGCTTTGCAGCGTAAGGACCAACCTTCTTAAGCTTGTCCTCTGAGCGAACCATTGTGCTGGCTTCAGGAATATCTCTTGTGAGGTGGATAGCATCAAACTCGCACTTTGTGGTGCAAAGTCCGCAACCGATACACTTATTCTCATCTACGGTAGTTGCTCCGCAGCCAAGACATCTGTTAGCTTCTGCCTTAACCTGCTCCTCTGTAAGTGTGAGTCTGAGATCCTCGAAGGTCTCCTTGGCAATTCCTGTTTTCTTGCCGGGAATCTGTCTGGGAGCGTTATCAAAGCTCTCAACAAGGATATCGTCCTTATCAAGCTCAATGAAATCTCTTCTGTCTCTTGCAAGATCAAGTCTGTTTCCGGGATGAACGAAACGGTTCATGGAAACAGCTGCTTCTCTACCGCCTGCAATGGCATCGATCGCGAATCTGGGACCTGTAAATACGTCACCACCTGCGAATATATCAGGCTCAGCAGTCTGAAGAGTAAGAGGATCTGCAATTACGCCACCGTTGGGACGAAGCTCAACCTTTGTGCCCTTAAGGAGATCAGCCCATACGATAGACTGTCCGATTGAAAGAAGAACGTTCTCACAGTTGATTGTGATAGTGTCGTTCTCATCATACTGAGGATTGAATCTTCCGTCAGCATCCTTAACTGAAGTGCACTTCTTGAAAATAACAGCCTTAACCTTGCCGTTCTCTGTGAGGATTTCCTTGGGACCATAGCTGTTAATGATCTCAATTCCTTCTTCCTTTGCCTCTTCTACTTCATCCTTAGCAGCAGGCATTTCTGCAAGGCTCTCAAGGCAAAGCATTGTAACCTTGGATGCACCTGCTCTTACAGCGCTTCTTGCAACGTCGATAGCAACGTTACCGCCACCTACAACTACTGTCTCGCCATTAAGCTTGTTTGTATGGTCAGCGTTGATCTTTCTAAGGAACTCAACACCTGTCTGAACGCCCTCGGCGTCCTCACCGGGAACGCCGGCTTTTCTTCCGCCCTGACAACCGATAGCCAGGAAAAATGCCTTGTAGCCCTGTTTTCTAAGGTCTTCTATAGTAACGTCCTTACCAACCTCTACACCGCACTTGAACTCGATACCCATCTGCTTCATTACGTCGATCTCAGCCTCGATGATATCTTTTTCAAGACGATAGCTGGGAATACCGTTCATAAGCATTCCGCCGGGACGCTTCTCTTTCTCGAATACTGTTACAGGATAGCCGTCTCTTCTAAGGAAATATGCAGCAGCAAGGCCTGCAGGGCCGCCACCGATGATAGCCATCTTGTAATCATCTGACCACATACCGCCGTCATGCTTCTCGCAAAGAGGAATGTATCTCTCATCCTTGTTAAGATCCAGGGATGCGATATACTTCTTAATCTCATCGATAGCAAGAGGCTGATCGATGGTACCTCTTGTGCAGGCATCCTCACAACGTCTGTTGCAGACAGCGCCGCAAATCATTGGAAGTGGATTATCCTGCTTTATAAGCTTAAGGGCATCCTCATATCTGCCTTCAGCAGCCATCTTGATATAACCCTGAACTGAAAGATGTACAGGACATGCTGTCTTACAGGGAGCAGTACCTGTTTCATAACAGTTGATTTTATTGTCATCGCGGTAGTTATAATTCCACTTATCAGGGCCCCACTTCTGTCCATCGGGAAGCTCAGCCTTGGGATATTTAACCTCTGTTCCATCCTTTTTGCAGAGCTTCTGACCAAGCTTAGCTGCACCTGCAGGACAAACCTCTACGCACTTACCGCATGCTACGCACTTACTCTTATCAACGTGCGCACGGTAAGCGGATGCTGAAAGATTAGGTGTATTGTAAAGCTGTGATGTTCTAAGAGCGTTACATACGCCGGGAGCGCAGTTACAGATAGCTACGATCTTGCCCTCACCGTCGATATTGGTGATCTGATGCACATATCCGTGTCTCTCAGCTCTCTCGAGGATCTCATAAACCTCTTCTTTTGTTACATAGTGACCGATTCCGCGGCTGTCCATGTATTCAGCCATGTCACCCATACCGATGCAGTAATCACCGCGAATCTCACCTGAGCCTTCGCCTCTCATTGCCTGCTGTTTTCTACAGGAGCACTCTGAAATGCCGTATTTATCATACATATCGATCCAGCGAGAAAGGTGCTCAACTGAAACTGACTGGTTCTCTAAGCTGATAGCCTTCTCAACGGGGATTACGTGCATTCCCACGCCTGCGCCTCCGGGAGGAACCATCTGTGTGATTCCGCCAAGGGGAAGCTGTGTCATCAGATTGAAAAAGGTTGCAAGCTGAGGGAACTCATCTGTGAGCTTCTCCTGCATCATCATAAACTCAGCAGAGCCGGGAACGAAAATCGGAAGCTCGTACTGCTTATGCTTATCTTCAGTCTTCGCGCGGTTCATCTCGATAATACCGATCCACACAAGACGATCCACCATCTTCTGAGCCTCTTCAACGCTCATATTGTTCATAGAAGCCAGCTCTTCAATGCTGTACGGAACTCTTGTCTTCTTGAAATTCAGAAGGAACTTGACCTGAGCCTTATCAAGAATCATATCAAGCATCCAATACTCCGGATCTCTGTTGTTGATCTTGTTAAAAATTTTCTTCACATAACGGTCCGTGATAAGTGTAGCCAGCTTAAGTACAAGCTTCTCCTTCTCCGGATCCTCCGCCACGTAGTTGGGATCCTGCCAATAATCATTCTCATTGATCATGGGATCACCAATTTGCCATTCTTTGATACTGTTCCCCATTTAGAAAAAAACCTACCTTCCATTAAATAATGTACTTTATCTTATCATAATTTCGTATCTAAAATTGTCTGAAAATAGGCAGTTTTAAGCGGCTTTCCGAAAAACCAAACACTTATTATCAATGAAATAACATCAAAAAAATCGTCCGGGATTTCGTTTCTATCCAAGACGATTTTCAGGCAACTTTACACATTGCATTAATATTTAGTTTTCTCTCAACAAAAAAACAAGGTCCGAAAAAAGTTTTCCAATATTGACCGGTAGTCATATTTTGGAAAGCTTTTTCAAAAAAATGCCCTAAACTTCCTCGCAAATGTAGATTTTTTTGTTTTTCAGCCACAAAAGAGCTTCCTTTTCATCTAAAAAGCTTTGACCCGTCAGTGAATTAAATGCTTCAAGATCAGTAATCTTCGCCATTATCACAGGATTATCCGGCAAAACCTCACCATTATCCTGTTCTCTGAAGGCATCTTCTTTTTGCATCCTTCTAATGTAAACATCATCTCTAATGCAGTACATATCGAAGTTTTTCCTGATTCCTTCATAGGAAGAAATTTTATCTAAAGCAAAATCACAGATTTTCTCAAATCCCATCCAGGAATAGATGGCTTCATCCACGGGCATCAGGAAAATCAGCGGTATATTCTCGTTTTTAAGAAGCTCCAGCGTCTTCTCGAAGACCTTTGCCATTTTGCCTTCACGGCGCCTGTTTTCTGCCGTGGCTACTGCGACCACATAGTAGCTTTGAAAATCCGATCCATCAAGGGATATCCTGTAAGGATTAAGGTGTAGCATGGAAACCACTTCGCCATCCTCAACATCAGCAATAATCCTGTTATCGCTGCATTTATCCGCGTAGTAATAATCGACGAATTCCTTTGGATCATCGAAAGCTTCTTCATACAGCTTCCTTGTGCAGTTTTTATCTGCTAATTCTGTAATCATTTATTCTCGAATCCTTTGATATTATGGCTTAGGCATTATCCAGTTAAGCGCTTTTGCAAAACTGTCCAAGCTCGGCTGCTTTCTCACAAACTCGGTATTTTCTGGCATAGCCGACAGGATTATAGCTTTCTTTTGCATGCCTTAAACCATCGATTCCCATGTCATCTTCTCTGTTTACAAGCTTTGCATCTTCGTATGAATTAAGCAAAAACTGCTGATTTATCACCTGGTAAATCCCCGGAATCTCAGAATTTCCCTTCTCTATGCTGATGACAGCCATTTTTTCTCTGCTATTGTAGGAACCTATCGTAAATGCCTGTAAAACTTCATCTATAAAAATTCCGCCTATTCGATAAGTAACCTTGTCGCAGTTTCTAAGAAGTTCTATGACGCCTTCCTTCTCAAGAATGAGAGTTTCTTTGCTCTCGACACCTTCTGCAAGCCTTTTTTCAATCCAATTATTCATGAATTTCTCAAGGAAATACTCATCTACGCAGCACATGGTCTTATAATTCCATCTGCCATCGTACTCTTTCATGAACTTGTTTATCAGATTTCTCTTTTTCTGAAATTTCTTGCCGGGAAGAGTTCTAAGCTCCTCCGCATCATAGAGGTAGTCCTTAAGATCAAACTCCTCTTCTACGATAAATCCGGGGTTATCCAAAAGTCCCAGGGCTTTAAGAGCATCCTCATCTGCAAGATCAATCCTCAAGGGGCTTTGGAGCTCCTCCATAAAATATTCTCTAAGAGCCTCAAAATACTGAGGGAGCTTCTCTTCGCTGCAGTAGGGCATCGCCGCAAAAAATCCCTTATCGTCCTTCATGAGTACAATAGCGGCTTCATCCTCTACGTAAATCTCGGTATTATAAAGATCTTTCCAGATAAATGTATCCAAAACCGTGCTGTCACAGGTTTTATTATCTCTTAGTGCGTATATTTCAGCCAGCTTTGCAGCTTCTTCGAACAACGGTTTATGAAATACAAGCTTTTTGTCCATAAAAAATACTCCCAATATCAGTTAACGATTGCATTTTGTTTTAATAGATTGCGTACAATCAATTTACTCCAAAACTTGCATTTTGTCAACCTATCGGGAGTATTGTAAGTCTTACTCAAAGCACTGTGGAATCTCTTTATTTCCCATCATGACTCGCATTTTTTAGTACTCAAAATAAAGATACCAAGGAAAATAACAGCTGCAATTATTCCAACGGGATATGCCACAACCACTGATAAATTCAGGCATTCCGGCGCGCAGAAGAAATAGGTTACGGACACCGCTGACATAAACACTGCGGGTACCACAGTAATCAAATAATTACGCTTGTTTTTAAACAGATACATGGATGCTGTCCAAAGAGCTATCATAGCCAGCGTCTGGTTGGACCAGCTAAAATATCTCCATACAACTGTGTAGTTGAGCTGACTTATAAATGCACCTGCAAGAAGCAACGGCACGCAAAGAATAAGTCTCTTGGAATAGGACTTCTGGTCGATCTTAAACCAGTCTGCGATAACAAGCCTTGCTGAGCGGAAAGCCGTATCACCTGATGTAATGGGACATGCAATAACACCAAGCATTGCAAGAACTATTCCAACGCCGCCCATGGTTTTGGTGCAGATATCGTATACACAGGCTGCCTGTCCGTTTGCGAGCATCTCAGTAAGACCTGTTGTGAGACCTCCGGTTTTCTCATAAACTGCACTACCTGCAGCTGCCCAGATAAGAGCTATAATGCCTTCGCTTACCATAGCGCCGTAAAATACCATGTGGCTTTCCTTTTCTGACTTACAGCACCTTGCCATAAGGGGCGACTGGGTTGCATGGAAGCCGGAAATAGCTCCGCAGGCCACAGATACGAACATCATTGGCCAAATTGGAGTTTTAGAGGGATGAAGATTAGCAAGCTGAATCTCAGGAATTGTATAACCATGGGTAAAAATGCCTATAGCCACGCCGATAGCCATCACAATAAGGCAAATGCCGAAAACCGGATAAAGCTTACCTATAATCTTGTCGATTGGAATAAAAGTTGCAATGAAATAGTAGATAAGAATAAGAACAAGCCAGAAGGTAGTGTTTGTAAGAAGCCCTGTTGTGCCCTGATTTCCTATAAGAAGTGAAATAAGCCCTGCAGGTCCGACCGCAAAAACAGTACCTACCATTAAAAGAAGGACTACGCTGAAAATGCGCATAATAGTCTTCATGACATTTCCAAGATACATACCTGTAAGCTCGGAAACGCTGACTCCGTCATGACGCATACTCATAAAGCCCACGGAAAAATCATGAACACCGCCGGCAAGAATGGTTCCGATTGTAATCCATAAAAATACGGAGGTGCCCCACTGAGCTCCCGCAAGAGCACCGTATATGGGTCCGAGCCCCGCAATATTAAGTAACTGAATAAGGAAAAGCTTCCATTTGGGCATCACCACGAAATCAACGCCGTCATTGATCCTGACAGCAGGAGTCTCCCTGTCATCAGGCCCGTAGATTTTCGTGACGATAGCACCGTAAACAAAATAACCTGCAATTAAAACGCCTAAACATACAAAAAAGCTTATCATATTGGTACCCCCTTCCCGGATACATAAAGCAGTTATTGTAAGTCTGTTGAGGCCTATCAGGTCATCCAGGCTTATTGTTTTTCCATATTCAATTATAACTCGTTATCGCAAAAATGTTTAGTTAAGTTCAAAAAGTCGATATATTTTTTATACATTTTCCCTGTGACATCACTGCCAAGCCGGTTCAATTGCTATCAATTATGCGAATTTATAAATGCCGCGATATCATCAAAGACATTATCTCCGATATGCTGCTCAACCTTGTATTCCTTAGCTGCCATTCCGATATCATTATAGATACCCTTTATGAAAAGATGGTTGAGATCAGCGTAGTAACGGTATTCCACGTTCTTCCTATCCTTTAAAAGCTTTTTAAAGCCTGCAAAATCAACATCCGCAAGAACCTGGAAGTCCATTCCGCCCTGCATTATAAGAGCAGGCTTTTCAGATTCAAGAAGGTAATCAGCGGCGCCCTTTTTACCTGCTTCCTTGAAATACCAAAGTGTTGTACCGCCGGCAAACTTCTTATTTTTCGCCTCTTCATCTGACATTTCATAGAGACCGTCGAATTTTTTAGAAAAAATCTTGTCCTCAAGCTTACCGGCAAACCTCGTAATCGCACTCTTTGAATTTCCTGCCTGCTTAAACTGTCTTATCATGATATCTTCAAGGCGATAAGGTGTTCCGGCCATAAGGATAAGCCCCTTAAAAAGTCCACATTCCGCATCAATTCTGGGTGCAAGCATTGCTCCCATACTGTGACCCACTATGAAAATATTATCAGGATCAACTGCGGAATGCTCACCAAGAAGCTTTGCTGCAAGGATTGCATCATCAATGGTTTCTTCTTTCATAGTAATGCCCTGCTTTATCATTTTTTTCACATGGACAAAGGATCTCTTGTCGTAGCGAATGGACGCTATTCCACGCTTTGCAAGGCCTTCTGCCAGATCCTTAAAGGGCGTATTTTTGAAGATTTTTTCATCCATGTTGCTGGATCCGGAGCCATGAACGAAAACAACTCCGGGAACCTTCCCTTCTGCTTTTTCAGGAAGTGTTATCATTCCGTTAAGGGGATATTCTGTTCCCTCGCCAACTATTATTTTTTCATTCCTAAATGTATTCATAACCTACCTCATAACTTTTCAGAATCCATCGGCACCGGAACCGATTAGATTCTGACATTTACACCCGGATTACTTAATATCAAACTCCGGTGGCTCATCAAGGTGCTGTGATACATATTTTCCGTCCTTTTTCCTCTGCTTAACGCATTCGGTCAAAAGATATTCTATCTGTCCGTTGACTGAGCGGAAGTCATCTTCTGCCCAGGCAGCTATCGCATCGTATAACTTTGCGCTCAGTCTAAGGGGTACCTGCTTTTTTTCTGCCATTAGTACAGGCTTCCTGAGTTAACCACAGGCTGTGCGTCGTGGTTACCACAAAGAACTACAAGGAGATTTGATACCATGGCTGCCTTACGCTCCTCATCAAGTTCCACAAGTTCTTTCTCATTAAGGCGCTCCAGGGCAAGCTCTACCATTCCTACTGCGCCGTCAACGATAAGCTTTCTGGCATCAACTACTGCTGCAGCCTGCTGTCTCTGAAGCATTGCTGCTGCGATTTCAGGAGCATAAGCAAGATATGTGATTCTCGCATCCACGATCTCAATACCTGCATCTGCAACCTTGCTCTGAATCTCTTCCATGATCTTACCTGCAACAACCTCTGTTGATCCGCGAAGACTTCCGTCATCTGCGTTGCCATCACCGGTTGTATCCACGTTCTCAGTTACGTCGTAAGGATAAAGCTTTACAACGTTACGAACTGCGGTGTCACACTGAAGTGAAAGATATTCCTTGTAGTTATCAACTGCGAAAACAGCCTTTGCTGTGTCAGTAACCTTCCACATAACTGCTACAGCTATCTCAACAGGATTACCAAGGATATCATTTACCTTCTGGCGTGAGTTTGAAAGAGTCATCACCTTAAGTGAAATCTTCTTGCTGGCAGGAATCTCAACCTTTCCGCTACTCAGCTCAAGGCTTCCCATTATGCCCTTCTTATTATCAGAAATATCACCGCTCTGTCCCAGCTTGGTGTCTGCCGCAGGGTTAACTGCTGTGCAGAAGGGATTTACGAAATAGAAGCCGTCTTCCTTGATAGTTCCCACATATTTTCCGAAAAGTGTAAGCACCAGAGCTTCACCGGGTTTAAGAACCTTAAGGCCCATGTAGGGGATCCAACCAAGACACAGATAAACAATACTGATTATAAACAGGATATTGTTACCGGCATCGTTCTCATCAAGCCCCATAGCTGTGTGAATAAGAAGTGCTGTGACTGCAGCATATAAAACTGTTGTAATGAAAAGTGCAGCCATTCCGTTTTTGTGTCCACTTAAAACTTTTTCTTTTATATTTGTTGTCATAAATATCACCTCCAGTTGTTATGACAATTATCTAATTGATATCATTATGATATCACATTGATTAAAATAGTAAATTGCTACTTTGGCAAAATAGATATCCCGTTTTTTCTGAAATTGCGCAAGGCGAAACTTATCGATAAAACAGGCTTTTCCTGAATATCGCGAAAAAACCGCCCCGGGCTATCTATATCAATAGCTCGGAGCGGTCTGTTTTCTTTAGTCGATCTCTCTTGTAAGATTTTTAACCCATATATGTTTGTTGTAATGCCATCTAAGGAACGGCAGCTTAACTATCTCATCAAGGCACATGATGATGTAAACCACCAGTACCGGTAATTTCAATATGAATGCCGCAATCAGTGAAGCCGGGATTGCAAAGCACCAGGTTGCAAAGAACACGCTGACGGCATCATATTTGGCATCTCCGCCCGCAGGTAGCACGCCGCAGGTAAAAATAGCATTATATGCATAAGCAAACATGTAGAATGCCATGAATATCAGCATTACTACAAGATAATGCTTGGCTGTAGGCGTAAGAACATAGAATATATACACTATAGGTCCTATAATCGCCATCAAAATCGCATTGACGATACCGTTTACAAAGGAAACATCGAAAAATCTGTCACCATATCGAATGGCTTTATCAAGCTGTCCTGAACCAAGAAGCTCTCCAACCATAATGCCTGAGCCCCCGGCAATACCCTGAGATACGCAGGAAATCAGCTCCTGAGCAACACTTGTTACAGATGCTGCAGCTGTCGCATCGGATCCAAGATGTCCCATGATGATATTGTGCACCGTTATGCTAAGTCCCCAGGACAGCGCACTTGCAAGCATAGCAGGAAGTATCGACCAGAGATCCTTCTCAAAATCCTTTGAAAAAAAGGTGAAGCTGCTAACACCAAGCTCTATGGTCTCTTTGCGCTTAGCCCACACAATTACAAAAACAAGGGCGAACAGCTCAACCACAATAGTGGAATAAGCAGATCCATTAGCGCCGAGGGCAGGAACCCCGGCTTTTCCATAAATAAGGAAATAATCCAGCACCATATCGATAGTAACCGTCAGTGCGGAAACAATTACGCTAAGCCTCGCATCCCCCGCAATTTTCATATTCATCAAAAAACAGCTTGCTATGGCCGCGAAAATATATGAAAAGCTTACAATCCTCAGATATCCGGCGCCTATTGCGATAAGGCTTGCATCTGTTGTGAAAATCTTCATCAAAAATGATGGAAAGCAAAATGCTGCAAGGAAAAATACAAGACTTACTCCCAGCGAATACCTTATAGCCATAGCGAGGAATCTTCCCGCATTTTTATAATCACTTTTGCCCCAATACTGTGCTATCAAAACACCCGCAGACCCTGTTATGGAGCCTGAAAAAAGTGTCATTATGAAAAAAATCTGATTTGCCAGCGATACTGCTGCAATAGAATCCTGGTTCAGCCTTCCGAGCATAAGTGCATCAGAAGCGCCAACCAAAGCCCCCAATAAAGTCTGTAATCCCAGCGGTACAGCAAGCTTCCTGAGCTGACTGTTAAATTCCGCCTTCTCTGTCCTATCCATATGCATTTTTACTACCCCCGAACCTCGACCTAAGGGGTACCGCTTGCGGTGGATTCCTTAGGTCACAATACTTTCTTCTCTTATCAAAGCATAACAAAAGAGAGCTGATAAAATCAACTCTCTTCGTAGTCATTTGCTATGGAATTATCTGTACATTTCTTCTTTCTCGCCGTTGTTAAGTCTGAATCCAACAGGCTCAGCATCGATATACTCATGCTGCTCGATATTTCTGGGTGTTTCCTTTTTCACCTGATGATTCTCTTCATCATCCGGAACATAATCCGGTCTGTCGCTCATGATAAAAACAAGAAGAATATAGATCCAAATGCTTGTGCCCCAGGCAAAAGCAAGTATGCCCCAGATAAGTCTTATAATAAACGGATCAATTCCGAGATACTCAGCAATTCCGCCGCATACACCACAGATTTTTCTTTCATTGGATTTGTAAAGTCTCTTTTCACTCATGATTACTACCCCTTTTCCTAATACCATTTCTCCGAACGTTTCAGGCGATGATCTGAATTCATGCCTGCCATCTGTTTTTTATATTAAGAGTATACGACGTGAAAAGCAACATATATATGCCTATTACAGCAAAAGATTAAGCGTTATTTCTCTTTTTTAGCAGGTTTTAGAAGTGCGAAGTATGAGAATGCCGTTTGCACCAAGGGTTCCGGACTCCAAACTATCTGCCATCCATTTGCGGGAATATAGTACTTCTCCAAAATCACGGACATCTATCTGTACATCCTTTTCCTCGCAGTTAAGATATACCTGGATGCTCTCGTTATCTCCTATTTTTATATAGGAAATAACTCTTTCCTGGGGAACATCATTAGGGAAATGGAAGTTCCTGCTCTTACAGGACTGAAGCGTTTTTCTCATGGCTATAAGCTTTTTCATCTCACCAAGCTCTGGGTCCTTTTTGCCGGAATCGATCTCATCCCAGGGCATACATCTTCTACAGTCGGGATCGTAGGTTCCGTCCATGGCAACCTCTGTTCCGTAGTAAATGCAGGGGCTTCCGGGCATTGTGAAAAGAACCGCCAGCTGCTGATAGAAAATATCTATGTTGTGACCTGCCTTTTCAAGAAGTCTGTTGGTGTCATGGGAATCCAGCAGATTAAAAAGCACGTCATTAACCTGTGAATAGTACATGGTAAAACAGCGGTTTATGTCATATTCGAAGGTCTCTCTGCCTCTGTTTTTATATACCCAGAAATCCGCAATAGCTGTGGAAAGCGGGTAATTCATAACAGAATCGTACTCATCTCCGTGAAGCCATGAAATGGAATCATGCCAGATTTCTCCAAGCAGGTAAAAATCATCCTTCATTCGGCCTGTCATGTATCTTAGAGCCTTAAGGAATGAGTGGGAAACCTCATTTCCTACGTCAAATCTCAGGCCATCAATATCAAAGGTCTCAATCCAAAATTTTACTATATCAAGAAGATAGTCCTGAACCGCAGGGTTATTGGTATTGAGCTTGGGCATATACTCAGCAAAAGCAAAGGAATAGTATCTTCCGTCTCTTGTATCCCTGCCCTGCTCGATGGGCCATTTGTTTACCATGTACCAGTCTGCATACTCAGATTCCTGACCCTTGGAAAGAACATCCTGCCACATGGGATGATCAGCGCCGGTGTGATTGAAAACCGCATCCAGCATAACCCTTATGCCTGCTTCGTGAGCTTCATCCACCAGCTTTCTAAGGTCATCATTGGTTCCAAAGTGAGGATCCACCTTCTTGTAATCACGGGTGTTGTACTTGTGGTTACTTTTGGATTCAAATATAGGATTTAGGTAAATTCCTGTGATTCCAAGGTCTTTAAGATAAGGAATTTTATCCCTGATTCCCCTGATATCGCCGCCGTAAAAATCCTTCATTCCAACCTTCCCCGTCTGCCATGGAAGGACATTCTCCGGATCTATGCTCTTATCTCCGTTACAGAATCTCTCGGGGAAAATCTGATACCACACAGTATCGTTGACCCATGCGGGAGTCTTGCACACGTCAGCGGGATTCATCCAGGGCATGATGAAATAAGAAAGCATCTTACCATCCATGTTCATCTCATCCTCTGTTAAAAATCCATCCTCGAAAAGATACATGCACTCATCGCCGCTGTGAATCTCAAAGTAATACTTGCATCTCTTGTACTCAGGGCGAAGGGTTGTGGTCCACCAGATGTGATCCTTCAGGCGCTTTTTGAAGTAGATCTCTTCTCTTTTGCCGCTCCAATGCTCGCTTCCTCCCATAATTCCGGCATCATAGGGATCACCCCAGATTATCCAGACTTCATCTATGTCATAGCCGGTCTTGATATTGATTACAAGCTGCTCCGAATCCAATGGATAGCAATACTGTTCTGACATTCTATGGTAAATTGCACTTAAAATCATAAAACCTCCTAAAATAAGCGCCAGTTCGTGTCTGACTAAGACTTTCGAATCGAATTATATGCTGTGTAATGTTGCTTTTAATTTTACGGAAAACGTTTTCCGTTGCAATCAAACTATACCCCAACCTTGATATAAATGTCAACATGAAAATTTTAGATAAACCTGAAATAAAATAGCTGCAGGTAATTACTGATAAATTGCCTGCAGCTGCCTGTTTTCACTATCTAATTCTTAATCCCTAAGATAATCTGCTACAAAATCATCGACGTCTTTATAACGCAGCACATCCAAGCCTATCTTCTTATACTCCTGCCCGAAGCGCTCCAGCTCTGAATCAAACAGCTCAGCGTTATGCTTAAGGTCATCAGCTCTGTAGTCCTCCATCACATTGAACTGCGGAATGTCCAGCTCGCTGCCGATATCGTCCATCATTGACTGAAGGCATGCGAGGTTCATAAAGGAGCTGAACTTATCGCCTCTTTCCATGGCGTCATACATCTTGTTTCTCCAGTTAGAGAAGGATTCTTCGTAGGCACCGGCAATGGTTTCCGGCGTTGGTGCTGGCTTCTCTAAAGTGATGGTTGTAAAAGCGACCATTGACTTAAGGAGCTTAGTTGCGGAAGTAATCAGTTTTTCTGAGCTATCAGCCCGAACGATTCCATCGATATTTTCAGAGAAATTCTCAGGCACCTTCAGACCTTTAAGTTCCTCAAAGACATACTTGCCGCTTCGCTTAAAATATTTGTGATTCCATAGGATTACCGCATCAAAACAAAGGGATATCATAAAGGCTGCGTGTGCTCTCTGCATTCCGATAGAATCAGCAGCAGCCACATATCCATATTCGCGGCTAATCTGATCGCGGATTTCAAATACTTTTCCTATTACAGCATCAGAAGTCAGTACTTCTGCGGCCTTCTGCCTTAGATCCTCAAGGCGCTTTGCAGCAGCTTCATCCCTGGAGTAGACGATCTCTGAATCCATCAGCTTACTGATATGACCGTGACCACATTCCGCATCCCCTTCAAGCATCTCCCAGGATGTGCAATAAACATCATAGCCAATGCCCTCATCCTCCAGAATAAAGGTCTTGCTAAGCTGCCGCCCATTGTCATCATCTATAACGATCAGAAGATCAAGATCTGACCTTGGATGCTCCTCCTTTGTAAGTACAGAACCATATATTCCAACCAGCGCAAGACTGTCAGGGCATACTTTTTTAGCCTTCTCGATTACTGCATCAATTATCTTTTTATGTACTTCTCTCATACCCGACTCCCCCACTGTTTTATTACGTGGAAAATATTGTTTTTCTTTTTTCATCCCCGTAATTTTTAGCCATTTTATCGCCATTCTTACGTGGATGAATCTCATTTCTCTAAGCACCCCCGTAATCCTGAGCCTTTTTTCCGCCAATCTTACGTGGATAAATCACATTTTCCCATTCATCCCCGTAATCCACTTCACCATTTCCTGATTTTCTTACGTGGATAAATATTGTTTTTCACGATACCCACGTAATTCAAAACAGCAACTGTAAAAAACTAAAAAGCAGCTAATGATTGACCGACCTTCCATAAATCATTTGACACTACCAAAAAATATTAAACCTTATTCCGCATCTGACCTGTCTAGGTTTGACGCTTACTTTAATTCAAAACAAATCCAGCATGCTGTCCAGGTAAATCTCTTCCCTGACTTTTAGCTGATAATCAGGCTTTGTCATATAGTACAGCAAAAACTCCAGGATTATGGCGCTTCCAAGACTTCGCCCCTCAATCTTAAAGTTGGAAAAGCCATCTTTCATATATTCATCTTGTATAGAAGAAATTCCGATAAATCCGGGATTTTTCATGGCTTCTGAAAATGTATAACCCTTATCCGCATCCGGTGATACGCAGATATGGTCTTCTACATTTTCCCCAAGGCTCTTTCTGCTGACATTTTCGTAACAGTTTTTCCTGTCGTAGCAGTCGTACCAACAACATTCATTGCATAAAAACTCAACCTTATCCTTCTGCTCTTTTGTAAGTGCTCTTAACCTGTCATGTTCTTTATTTAGCCTGAAATCCGGCACCACATATTTAAATTCGCTGCGGTTTAGCTCTGCTTCGAACTCATCAAATTCCGTCAGAACCTTGGTGGTTGATGATACAAAGTAAAATCCCGGATATTTCTCACTAATATAGTCCATTAGCAGGTCTGAATGGATTATCACGCCATTTTGCAAGCTTCCGTTATCTTCAAACAGCTCGCATAGTGCGTTGCATTTCCTGTCACCTAAATGACTTTCCCTTATAAGAGAATTGCTGAAGGTGAGTCTTGCAGAAATGCCATATTCTTTAATCAAAGCTGCAACGTCCAAGGGGCTCTCATCTCCAAAGCCCACACGGCCTCCGCCCCAGATACAATCTGCCGGAGCACCATATATGGAGCCTATCTCACACCAGTCGTAGAAATATTCTCTATGCTCCCGGAAAAGTGGCAGAAACCTTCTGTATAGTTCGTAGAACTCGAACAGTCCCGGTAGATGATAATATGCCTTTTTTACAATTTTCATTTCGATCTCTATTCCTTAAACCCGAAAATATACTGATTGGGAATTCTTATTCGTTTACAATTATTATGATATAACAATTATTTATTATCAAAACTTAAAATTTCTCTAAACAATACAAATGTCACGGTTTCGAGAAATTTAGGGATGTATAATCCTAACTATAGAATAATTTTTTCTTATGAGGAGGAAAACAATTTATGAAAGCTAAAATTGCATTTATTTGCGCTCTTTTCTGCGCTGCGTCTCTTGCAGGCTGCAAAACGGAGCACACATCAACAACCACCATGAATTATTCAGTAGAGACAGATGAAGGCACCACTTCTGCTGAATATAAGGTTGAAAACAATAACGGCGAAATAACAACTGAAAGCACAGAAACCAGTACTCCTGCAGAAGCAGAAGACGTGACTGAAGAAGCAGCCGAAACCGATGCCGGTGAAGAATACGATATTCCTGATGCTGTTGTCCAGAAAGCTGAGTGGATTGATCAGCTTCTGTCAGAGCAGTGGGACAGCGATACTACATCGCACAATACAACCTATGATGAAAGCTGGATCTACGTACAGATAGCCGGAACCGGTATTGAAAGCGCTGAAGACGCAGATGCAGAATCATTCACACAGGAAGTAATCCCGAGCTGGTTAGATGCAGTAAACAGCTGGGAAGAAGATTGGGCAGAAGACGATTCAGCCCCTATCCCTGTATGTCTTCAGTACACAAATGACGACATGACTACTGCTCTCTTCACCATCGAGGAGGGCCAAATTACCTACTCTGCTTTTGACGAAGAGTGATCATCTTCACATGTAAGCTTAACCTTAAATGAAATCTGCCTTGGAGTCTCCATCTCATCAAACTGGACAAGGTAAGACTGATCCTCGGTATTTAACTCCAGAATAGTACCCATACCAAGAATCGCATGTCTTACTCTTTGTCCGGGCTCCAGTAGATTCATTTTTTCTGCGCCTTTAAGAAACCTTGATTCATTATCTATATATTTCTGAACATGGTTCATCATGTTTTCATCCGGTTTCTCCGTGAATTCAAGAAGATTCCTGTCTATATCAAGTATAAATCTGGAAGGATACCTGGGCATTCCTTCAAAATTCACGCCTCCCGCCTCTGAGATAAAGAGCCTTTTCTGGGCTCTGGTCATGGCAACAAAGGCAAGACGCCTCTCTTCCTCCATGCCCTCCAGGGTACGGATTTTTCTTGACGGAAAAATCCCTTCATTCATCCCGCAAAGGAAAACATAGGGAAATTCCAATCCCTTGGCTGCATGGACAGTCATAAGACGTACCTTATCCTCCTGCCCTGCATCCGAATCGGCATTGGTAAAAAGTGCCACATGCTTAAGATAATCTTCAAGGCCAACCTCTTCACCGCAGGTGGTCTCATATTCAAACACAGACTGCTTAAGCTCAGCCAGGTTATCAAGCCTGTCCTGGGCTCCCTCTGTTCTAAGCATCTCCTCATAGCCGCTCTCATTGAGGATCTTCGAAAGAACCTCCGAAACCGGCAAGCCTTCGTAGCTGTCAGAAAAACGTTCTATGAGATCTATGAATTTAGCAGCCTTTGTTCCGCGCATTATCTCGTGCTCAAGATTCTCACTAAGAGCCTTATATAAGGAACAATTATTCTCAGCGGCGTACTGCTCAAGGAAGCTCATACGCCTTTTTCCAAGATTCCTCTTAGGTACGTTGGCAACTCTTCTAAAGGAAATATCATCCCTGTAGACGATCATTCTGAGATAACAAAGCGCATCCTTTATCTCCATTCGTCCAAAGAACTGCACGCCGGAATAGATGGTGTAGGGTATTTTTTCCTTCAAAAGTCCCTCTTCTATAGTCCTCGTCACATAGTGGGCTCTGTAGAGAATCGTCATGTTTCTGTAAGGGACACCCTGACCCTTAAGCGCAAGAATTTCACCAGTTATCCAATCTGCTTCATCGGCAGTATTAGGCGCAAAATGGCAAAGAACACTCTCTCCATCAGGCAAAGTTGGTACAAGGTCCTTTTTTATTCTCTGCTTATTAGTATCTATAAGAGAATTCACCGCTGCGAGAATCTGAGGCGTTGAGCGATAATTATCATTCATCATTATGGTCTTCACATCAGGAAAATTCTTATCAAAATCCAGCAGGTATTTAACATTAGCCCCTCGCCAGGTGTATATGGTCTGATCGGGATCCCCCACTATGAAAAGATTCTTGTGATAACCTGAAAGAACCTCCATCAGCTCATACTGAAGGCTGTCTATATCCTGAAACTCATCGATCATTATGTACTCAAGCCTCTTTTGCCACTTAAGCTTTATATCCTCATTTTGGCTGAAAATATAGAGTGAAAACTTGATGAGATCGTTGTAATCAAGACCAAAGCACTTTTTCTCCTGATAGAGATATCCGTAAAAAAGAATGTCCTTGACCTCTGTGGCACTGTCATATTTTTCCTTAAGAGTATCAAGTGACATGGTGATCATATCAAGGTAATACTCGGGTTCATTAAAAATCTTGCGTATCTCGAACATATCCCTTACAGCGCTAAAAGTCATATCTCTAAGAGAAAGCCCCCTTTCCTCGTATATGATCTTCAGCATGTCATCTATGTCTGAGTTATCAAGCACAAGGAAATTCTTGGGATATGAGACAGCATGGGAATCCTCCTGGAGCACGGATACGCAAAAACCGTGGAAAGTATTGATGTATCCTGTGTCATTATCCCCTGTCAGTCTGTGAATTCTCTGTCTCATCTCATTGGCAGATTTATTGGTAAAGGTCACGCAAAGGATGTGCCCGGGCATGATTCCAAGACCGTTCACAAGGTATGCAAATCTATGGGACAGCGCTCTCGTCTTGCCGCTTCCTGCCCCTGCTATCACGCGCACATATCCTTCTGTGGTAGTGACTGCCTGCCTTTGCGCATCATTTAATCTGTCCAGAATCTCCTGCATTACTTTCACCTCTGATAGTCATTTGTTTTCAATATTCTACCAAACAAGCGTTCTGTTTTCAATGATTTATTTGCTATCTCGGGTAGCTATTAACGGAAAAATCGGATGCGCTTTCGCGCATCCGATTTTCCTACTTCACCAGCTTATTCTGTTACGTTTGAAAGAGGTGTGAGGTCAAGCTTCTGGTAATAGCTCTCAAGCATTTCCAGTCTGTCGTTGTAGTCTGCCTCAGTCATGGGCTCCCAGTTATCTTCGTTTTCATATGCAACAAACCAGGGATTAGCTTCATCTGTATACTCATCGCACTTAATTCCGTACTGGAAACCAAGCTCTGTGCTGTTGGGATAGATGATATATGAGTAAACACCGTTTTCTGCTGCGCCATTAAAGAAGAAGTTAGCAATTCCGCCGTACTCTTCAGCATAGTAGCCATTTCTTGCTGTTCCGCTTACTACAAGTGCGGGAACCTTGTCTACAACAGTGTAAATATCATAAATAACTGTGGGCTCATCTGTATCTACAATATCGCCGATAAGAAGCTCATCTATACCATCGTTTGTAACATCCCTGTATACAAAACCGATCTTATCAGCAGCTTTATCGCCTTCTGTCTGGGTAAGTGCATAGAACTCAGGGCTGATACCCTCCTGCTCCATTTTGTTTGCATCCCAGCCTTCTTTAATAGCCTGCTGATACTTAGCAAGAACATCGCTGTAGAGATCTTCGCCTCTTGTGCCTGCCTGATAAGCAAATACGCAGCCCTCAGTGCCCTTAATATTCTCGATGATTGCGTCCCTGGCATCCTCGAGCTTTTTGTAGGTCTCAGGCTCATCGTCCGGATTGTTCCAATCCCACTGGATTTCTGAAGGATAGCCTACGCATACATCGCAAACAGCACCTTCTGTATCGGTAATTTCTCCAACCTTTGTATACATTCCGCCGGGAATAAGATTTTTGTCTTTATCTGCTGCTACAGAAAAAACAAATCCGCCGAATCCATCATCAACGCAGCTCTTGTCATAGATGCTCACCATTTCGCCATCAACTGCCGCATAAAAAGTACCTTCAAACTCATCAGGTACTGTCACTGTCATAAGGCTTGTAGAGATTACCTTATCCTCAATATATTCAGGTGTAGGAAAAGCCATCTCATCTTCTGTAGCTTCCTGCTCCTCTGAACTTCCTTCTTCTGTAGCCTTAGAGCTCTCTGTAGCTGCATCTTCTGTCTGATCCTCAGCGCTCTCTTCCTCTGAAGTCTCCTCTGTCTGCTCAACTGATACCTCTGTCTCTGCTGCGGGCTCCTCAGATCCTGCAGTACTTCCGCAACCTGCACAGATTGAAAGGCCCATTACTGCAGCAATTGTTAAAGCAACACCATTTTTTACATTGTTCTTTCTCATTATTTTCCCCTCATTTTAAAACTTTATTTTTTCTCTGTCCTTGTTACGAATGTAATAATACTTCAAGAATTATCACAAATCTATCACAAAATTGATTTTATCCTCAAAGCCTACTGTCTTATCGTTCAATCGGCACGCATTTTTAGAAAGTTGCTTTGAACGTCAGATGGCTAATGGACGGCAGAAGCGCTCTCATATTTAACCTTGCGTTTGTGGTTTAGCTGTGCTATTATGATCTCTGCGTTATTTCCGACGCACCGTAAAGCACTCATGCTTTCGGAATATTCCATTTATTATTGATGCGCGCAAAGATGGATTAGTTATTAACACAAAGGAGATTTTTATTTTAATGACAATTGAAAATAATAAGCATAAAGACACAGTCTTTAGAATGCTGTATAAAGACAAGCGCAATCTGCTTGAGCTTTATAATGCAATAAACCACAGTAATTACGACGATCCTAATGAACTAACGATAACTACCCTTGAAGGTGAGACTTTCCTCCACATGAAAAATGACATCTCTTTCCTTCTGGATTTCGAATTAAACTTGTATGAACACCAATCAAGTCCCTGTCCAAATATTCCTCTTAGGGATCTTCAGTACGTCGCAAGCATCTACAGATCAATCATCCCTTCAGAAAAAACATTTAAAGCTGAAAGGATAATGATCCCTGAGCCAAAATTTATTGTGTTCTACAATGGAACTGTTTCTATGCCGGATGAGGTTACCTACAAGCTTTCTGATATGTTTGAAACAAAAGGTGCAGAACCACAGCTAGAGCTCATTGTGCACCAGTACAACGTAAATGCCGGCCATAACCCTGAGCTGATGCAGGCCTGCAGCACATTAAATCAATATTCCCTTTTTGTTCAAAAAGTGCGAAAATATAGAGAGGAATACATGAGTTCCATCGATGACAGGCTGCAGAATGATTCCGATTTTGATGAAGCATTGTTCAAAAAGGAAGTCATTCGCAAGGCAGTAAAAAGAGCCATCGATGAATGCATAAAAGAAGACATTCTTAAGGATTTCTTTGTCAAATACAGGAAGGAGGTAATCAAAGTGGGCGTACTTGAATATAGCGCTGAACGTCATCTACAGGTCATTAAGGACGAGGGCTATGCCTTGGGCTGTAGGGACAAGGAAAACGAACTTAGGCCACAGATTGACTCCCTGACTGAAGAGAATGTCTCTCTGGCAAAAAAGAATATCTCTCTGAATGAAGAGAATGTCTCTCTGAATGAAGAGAATGTCTCTCTGAATGAAGAGAATGTCTCTCTGACTAAAGAGAAAGATATTGCCGTTAAGGAAAATGAACGCCTAAAAAAGCTTCTTGAAGAAAATGGTATCAAGTTATGATTGCATGACTTCCTGCGCACAAAAAAGGAAGTCATTCGCAAGGCAGTAAAAAGAGCCATCGATGAATGCATAAAAGAAAACATTCTTAAGGATTTCTTTGTCAAATACAGGAAGGAGGTAATCAAAGTGGGCGTACTTGAATATAGTGCTGAGCGTCATCTACAAGTAATTAAGGACGAGGGCTATGCCTTGGGCTGTAGAGACACAGAGAACAAACTTCAACCACAGATTGACTCCCTTACTAAGGAAAAAGAGGAAGCTGATAAAAAGGTTAAGGAGGCTGTTAAAGAAAATGAATATCTCAAGCAGCTTCTTAAGGAGAATAATATAGAAATATGATAGCATACTTCTAGTCTGTTCATGAATTCGTTGTAACCGGTAGTCGTCGACTACCGGTTTTATTATTGGCTTAAATCCCCGGCTGCTTTCTAGGTATGATCGAGATTCTGGTTCAACAGACACTCATATCTTTAGAAAAGCTTTAAGTGCGTGCTCTATACAACTGTCTTATGGTTCAACTAGCACGTATTCCCTAAAAAAGCTCTTAAATACGTGTCCACGGCAACCGACTTAGTGACGCATATCGCTTCTCGTCTCTATTGTGCGTGCTTGCTGCCGCAATACCCATGACGCATTTCAAGACTTTTTCCAGTTCTGCGTCACACGAAAGGCCGAAGCAAGCACGCATCATCCAGGTCTTTCCCACTCTGCGTCATCCCCTGAGCTGAAACGAACACGCAAGAATTAGGGAACACTTCGACTACGTGTTATTAGCTCTCTCTCACTGATTCGGGTGAGAATTGGGCGGTTCCAGTGCGCGGGAAATTCGGAAGGGATTGTGATGTAGGGTTGAAAAGGCTATTTGCGCACTGATCTAGGAGAAAAATCGGTGGTTCCAGTGCGTG
>NZ_KE384146.1:89713-127669 GCF_000424165.1 Butyrivibrio sp. AE3006
GCACACTGATTAAGGCGGAAAACTGGCGGTTCCAGTGCGTGAAGGATTCGAATAGGCTGGCAGGAAAGGTTTGAAAGGCTATTCGCACACTGATTCAGGGGGAAATCTGGCTATTCCAGTGCGTATATGGGGCGGTATGGCTTTCTGGGAAGGCTTTATAGACTTCTCGCGCACTGATTCAGAGGGAAATCTGGCTATTCCAGTGCATATGTGGAGCGGATTGGCTTTCTGGGAAGGCTTGAAAGATCATCCACGCACTGATTCGAAAGAAATCTGGCAGTTTCAGTGTGACTAAGAGGCGTCATATTAATATATTCTGAAAAAACCTCACGAATATCGATTACCCATATTGATTCCCTAATAATATCCCTGAAACATAGAGAAACTCCCCGGATTGTTCTGGGGAGCCTAAATTCTATCGATATAATCCTTTTATGATTTTTCATTTAGGATCATCTCAAGCTGATTTCTAAAATCCGGGATGTCCTTTACAGCAGTATTATAAACATCTTCCATTCTTAAGGTTTGATATTTATGTGCTGTCAAATCTCTCATTCCAGCGATAGCTTTCCAAGGTATGTCTTTATGTTCATTTCTCGCCTCATCCGTGACATTTTTGACAAGCTCTCCGATGTTTATGAGTGTCATACCAACAGCACGTTTTTATTTTTCATCATTAAGAAAATCTTCTTCTGATAAATTACCAATCATGTCATGGCAAATATCAGCTTCGCTTATAATTTTCTCAAAAATAATCTTGTCTCTATGCTGCATAAAGCTCTATTGTATCTCCTATCTCAATCATATCAGTATCTCTTATCGGACCATGGATAACATCCACGGAAATTCCCAATAAATCTTCAAGTTCATATTTTAATGAAGCCAGCTGAATAAGCGATATTGCTCCACCAAACTCCATGATAAAATCAGCATCGCTCTTATCCGTATTGGTTCCGTTTGCTCTTGAGCCAAATAATACTATATGAGTTATATTGTACTTATCAACAAGTGACAAAACTTTTCTTTTTATCATTTCATTTGTCATAGCTCTTCCTCATCAAACAGCCACAAACTATTTCTTAATATATTATATCATATTATAGAAGTACCTGAACTACTCCCGGGCATAGAGAAACTCCCCGGATTGCTCCGGGGAGTCGTAATTCAATTGATGTAAGCCTAACGCTTAATCTCTGGGACAAACATTTATGATGTTTGATTATCCCTCAATTACTTGCTTACAGGATGTGTAATTGTGTACTCACTTACACCATAGCACTTCAAAAGCTTATCATAATATGTGATTCTTAAAGCTGTAGGTGCCTCGAAATTTCTAGTCTTAGAAACATTAGACGCTGTAATCTTCTCTTCTTTTCTATTTTCACGATACTTGGATGTGTAGCTCGTGGATGAATTATAACTAGTACCTACATTACTAAGTTTAAGAGTTTTTCCAGACTTAATCTTTTTATACTTGTATGTTACTTTAGATTCATACACACCATTAATGATATCATCAAAATCTCCGTCACCATTAAGGTCAACCTTATGGGTTGTTGTTTTTCCAGAACTACTATATGCTGAATAATTCTCAGAATACTTCTCTCTATAATACGGATCATAATCATCCAGTCCCTTAGAGGTATTCTCCGTATACAGTTTTCCTACTTCAATCTTCTTAATAACATAATTTGCGTTAGCCTTAGCTACCAGTTTGCCCTTTGACTTTGTTGTTCTGAAGGTATTAAATTCTTCAGCATAAAATCCGCTCTTATTATTTTTGTCCGGAAGTAAGGACTGTCCTGCAAAAGTAAGAGTCTTAAATACATCGACGTCATCTACTACATAAACAGTAACCTTCACCTTAGAAACATTACCATTCTTGTTAACAATGTTAAATGTGAGTTTAAACTTACCGGACTTCTTCGCATCAATCTTGATATAACGAGTAGCAGATGAAGCTGTCATTTCAGCATTCTTAGCTGCTTCTTTAGCCTTATTATAATCATCATATTCACCTACAATTACCTTTGCACCAACAGTGGTGTAATAGTATACAGTATATTTGCCTGTAGAAGGATCTGGATCACTAATCTTTACGTTGTCGCCATTAGTAGTAGATTCAGAACTCATCTTCTTGTAAAGACTAACCTTCGCAATAGACTTTTTAGAAGATTTAATCTTGTCAATCTTTGTATCACCACCTGACAAAGGCACTGCAACGTATGTAACTTCTCCCTTCTTTACTCGTATTGAAGACTGGAAGGCTCTTGCCTTTGCTTCATCTGTCGTGTAATTGGCATTAAGCTCTACCTTAAATAGACCGCTTTTTTTAGTTTGTGTATTAGTGAAAATGCAGCCCTGACCATAAAATTTTTCTACATCCTTGCCATCTTTAGTCACTGTAGTTGAATAATAGTCAAAACTATCATTCGTGTAATATGTCTTATCTAAATACACAGGCTTAACACCTTTAGAAAAATCAGGTTTCGTCTCAGTTATAAAACCTTTTTCCAAAGCAACCTTTGCAAATGCTTTTTCAGCCTCTTCGTATGAATCTCCATAAGCTTCAATTTCAGAATAATTCTTGTCAAAAACATCATCGTCGTCTACGAAAGTGTTAACTTTCTGCAACCAATCTTCATTCTCATTCTTCGCAGCCTGAACCTGAACGGGTGTTAAAAATGTTACGGAAAGTGCAAGTGCGAGCGCAGCTGCACCAAATCTAGAGAGTTTCCTCATATGAATTACCTCCACTCATAATTTTTTTACGGTTTTGCAACCGAATCTCGTGACAATTTCGATTCTAACATCTCCCAAATATATGTCA
The DNA here is from genome assembly GCF_000424165.1 of Butyrivibrio sp. AE3006. Lineage (NCBI taxonomy): Bacteria > Bacillati > Bacillota > Clostridia > Lachnospirales > Lachnospiraceae > Butyrivibrio > Butyrivibrio sp. AE3006. The sequence goes on from NZ_KE384146.1 coordinate 92,544, forward strand.
ATCCCAGTTTTGGTGCGGCTTCGAAGCACTTTATAAACTTTATAATTTGTTTATAATTTCGTTTATTATTTTTGCTGATAAAATCAAAGCTTAACCGATTATTGCCACATTTTTATACAATTTATGATTGGAGTAAATTTTATATTTTTTATATTTTTATTACATGCATTTTTCTCATGGAGTTCCGGACAATTTTCATCCAAAACCATACACGTTAACAAGGACTAAACCGCAGATAATTCCTGTAACTAGGCCTGCAAAATGACCGATGGAATCTATCTTTTTGGAGGTGGTCATAAGAGCCAGGATTATGAAGGTGGATGCCATGGAACGTATGGCAGAAAAGCCCATTACGGAATAGGCGATAACCACGTAGATTCCAATAAGCCCGCAGATTACTCCCGAAGCACCGATGCAAAGAGTGAAGGGCGAGGTCTTTTTATGGATTCTGGCTGAAACAAGGCCGCCTACGACCATTATCACGGCATAGCAGATGGCGTAAATCTCAGATTTTAACGCACGCTCCATTACTCTTCCGATGTTGTACAGGGAATACATGTTGCAGGCCAGATGAAGAAATTCCTGCTGCGTGAAGGCCGCTGTGATTATGCGATAGTACTGCTTTTCCTGAAGGCTTGTCATGTATGATGAGCCAAGGGCAGGCACACTAAGAACCTTTAGATTAATTAAGATGAAAATGATTATGTTTACAGCCATTATCCCGTATGTCACAGGATAAGCGCCAAAATCTAACTGATCAATATACTGCATGTCTATACACCCTCCACATTCATCTAATAATAACATTTTGTGGGATGTTTGTTCATATTTTGCCTGTAACTGTGATAAGATGGAATAACTGAGTTCATTGAAAGGAAACTATTATGTGCGGACGTTATCATATAGATCCTGAGCTGGCGGTTGAAGTTCAGGAAATAATCGGCAAAAACATGAAAAAACTGCGCTTTAATGAAAAGGACATCTTCCCCGGTTCCAAGGGACTAATTCTCATGCTAGGAAACGAAGCCATCGTTCCAAAGGAAATTATGTGGGGTTTTCCCGGAAAAGATAAGAACAAGCTCATCATCAATGCCAGATCTGAATCTGCCCTGCAAAAGCCCATGTTTTCTGAAAGTCTGGAACGCAGAAGGTGTATAATACCTGCCCGAAGCTTCTATGAGTGGGACAGGGAGAAAAACAAGGTGACCTTCAGCAGAAACGATGCCTCAGCTATCTACCTAGCGGGAATCTACAACAGGTTTAATGATGAAGACAGATTCACAATTCTGACAACTGCTGCAAATGAGTCAGTTCTGGATACCCACGACAGAATGCCCGTGGTTATAGAAAAAGAAGCGATTTCAGACTGGCTTTTTTCATACGAAAGAGCACCTGAACTTATGCGACAGACTATGCCCATGTTTTCAGCGAAAAAGGACTACGAGCAGCTGAGCTTAGACCTTTGATCACACTAGCTGACTCTGTGCCCGGAAGGATCCAGTGAAGATCCCAAAAACTCACAATTTTTTAAACTAAAAACCAGAATGGAGGCCTTATGGCAGGATTACTTATTTTCATCATATATCTTTCTTTTATCTCACTTGGATTACCGGACTCGCTCCTTGGCAGTACCTGGCCCAGCATGTACACGGACCTTGGCTCCACTATTACCGGGGCGGGAACCCTTGCCATGCTTATAAGCGGATGTACCATCATATCAAGTCTCATGGCAGATAAGGTGATCCACAAATTCGGAACAGCGAAGGTTACGGCGTTTTCTGTTGCTATGACAGCGGCTGCTTTGTTTGGCTTTAGCACCTGTACAAGCTATCTTCAGATGGCGCTTTGGTGCATTCCCTACGGTCTTGGCGCAGGTGCCGTGGATTCAGCCCTTAACAACTACGTGGCTCTTCACTACAGCTCAAGGCACATGTCCTGGCTTCACTGCATGTGGGGCGTTGGCGCATCAATCGGTCCCTGGATCATGTCTCTTTGCCTGACAAACGGTCTTAGATGGCCCAGCGGATACCGTACCATCTGCCTGCTTCAGGTGATCCTGACTGTTATTCTGGTATTTTCAGTGCCTTTATGGAAAACGGAATCTGATGCAGAAAGTGATGAAAAAAGCAGAAATGTTCTGAGCCTTAGACAGGCTATATCCCTGCCCGGCGCAAAAACAATACTTATAGCCTTTTTCTGCTATTGCTCTCTTGAAATGGCAACAGGTCTCTGGGCTCCCAGCTGGCTTGTTACGGAAAAAGGAATAAGCGCCACCGACGCAGCAGGTCTTGGCGCTCTGTTTTATCTTGGAATCACTGTGGGAAGAGCCATAAGCGGCTTTATCTCCAATAAGTTTGGCGATCAGAACATGATAAGGCTTGGTGAGTTCATCATCGTGGTTGGCGTTGCCATCCTGATGTTTTCAGGGAATCTTACAGCCTCAAAATGTGCTCTTGTGATGATAGGACTTGGCTGTGCTCCGGTTTATCCCAGCATCATCCACTCTACACCTGCGAGATTCGGTAAAGAAAATTCCCAGTCTCTTGTAGGTATTCAGATGGCTTCAGCTTATGTGGGATCCACCTTTGCACCTAGGATTTTTGGACTTATAAGTGATTACATCGGAATGTTCATGTATCCCTTCTATCTTTGCTTTTTCGTGGTTCTGATGATCCTCATGACAGAGAGAGGAAGCAAACATATCGGCTGATATTTATTACCGAAGCAGGCACAAAATCGCCCTTTAACGCCGTTTTCGCGGCTAATTCATTATCGCAGGGTACAAAGTGTCCGCTCTGTTTTCATGTCGTGATAAATATAAAAATCCGCAGCTGAGACATCATAAGCCGCAATGATATCCTTCAGTGAGTTGTATTCTGAAGTTTCATCGGCAAACCTGTTCTCAAAAGCACTAAGAAGATCCCGGTTAAATACCCGGGTCTTTTCATTTTCAAAAATGGCATTGTAGAGAATGCCTGATTCCACCAGGTCCTGGAAAAAGTGACTTCCGTAAGACAACTCCGGATTGTAGCCAACCTTGGAATCCGCTATCTCGCACACGGCGTCGAATTCACTGATATCTGAAAAGGTAGTGGGCACGCCAAGTTCGGGAGATGTGGTTCCGACTCTTCCCGGCACCATAAGGAGCATATGCTTATCCTGCCCTCTCATAAGCCAGTTGACTCTGCCGATGGCCCTTGCCACCTGGTTTTTGTCCTGATAGGGCATGCTGTAGTATTTTACAGGGTCCACGTAGACGATATAATCAAGCTTCTCAGCCCTCGACAGGCCCATGGCGGATTTATTACAGTCAAAGAGTATCTTTTCCTCTGCTACGTCCTCCGGAATCTGCATTTCTTCTGTATCCTGATACACCTGAAGAGGTCTGCACTGCAAAATGTTTATCACGTAGTCACCATTTTCCGAGAAATTGATGGTGAACTCTATATCCACAGGATGCTGATATTCCGTCTGCAGTGCCTGCAAAATCTCCTTCATCTGAGCCATCAGCTCTTCTTTTCGCACTATTCCCCTACAGGAAATGAATTCAATATCCCTGTCCTCGCCTCTGTCTCTGAACATCCGCTCAGTATCGGTATCGTGCTCTAGCAGCAGTCTTTTTAGAAAAAACGGCATGTACTGCTTCACATCATCCAGTGTTACCCTCTCAAGCTGCCTTGTGGCGCGGTTCATAAGCTCAAGCTTTCTCTGGGAATATTGGTGTCTCTCGATGGAATTCCGTGCCGTAGTCGCTGTGGGATTATCCATGCTGACAAGCCTGGGATATGACCCTTCAGTCCTGTCTACAGCAGAGGTTCCAAGGCCCATTACAAGCCTAAGCATACCCGCCGCCTGATCGATGGATTCCATGAATTTGTAGGGGCTGTAGGAATATCCAACGCCAGCTGCGCAGGGCATATAAAACTCGCCGTAATAGGAGCCGGACACTCTCTGCACCAAAAGAGCCATCTGCTCATCTCTCTCCTGAAGTCCTCTCCTGCTGCGGTAATCAAGGGCAGATTTACTCATGGTGCTGGCATAAACAGTGCGGATTGCGTTTTCAAGCTCCTCAACTCTCTGCTCCATGGTGCCTGTGTTGGAGCAGAAAACGGACTCATATTTTCCTGCAAAAGCATTGCCAAAGCCGTCCTCAAGGATGGAGCTGGACCTGACAATTATGGGGTCCTGACAGTAGTATTCAAGGAGCTTTTGGAACTCTTCTTCCATTCCCCTGGAGAACTTGCCCCGCTGAAGCTGCTCGGCAAACTCCTCAGCCACAGAGAAAAACTCCTCCTTTGTCCGCTGCCTGATTCGCAAATCACAAAACTGGTTATCAACGATAAATGTATAGAAAACATCAGAGCCGATATAAAAGGAATCGTGAGGCTCCAAAAACTTAAATATTTCAGGTCTTCTGTGCTCTATGATCTTACGGGCCAGCAGCATACCGCAGGCTTTTCCGCCGATCATGCCGGTCCCGATCATCCTGTCCTTCACATCAAGGTAATCGTCCGGGGTAAAAAGCTCCTTTATCATCTCACGAAGCCGTGAATCCCTTGTCATCATGATGTTACACATGCGGCTGCAGTTCTCTGTTACATCCTGCCCTGCCTGGTGCATCATTTTGGTAAGGGCGAAAAACCTGTCCCAGCTGTCCATGTTTTCAGAATCCGTAAGGGATCCGCTTTTTCCAAGAACCTGATAAAAATGGCTTGCCATAACACCGTCAAGAATAGGCTTAAAATCGCCGTTTTCAGGGTTGTAGAGCTGCGGCAGGAACATGGTTTCGGAATATCTGTTCCAGACCTTATCGGGTCTTACGTATACGTTTTTATCATCGGAATAAACATCAAGAAAAAGCTGAGTGGTGTCCCTTATTTTCGCAATTGCCTGAAAAGAATGTTTACCACGGATCAGCGGGAAAAAGGCAACGGTATCAAGAATGAAAAGATAGGGGCAGGTCACACGGAAAAAATTTCCCATCATCAGGTCTGTGGCCCAGGCAGTCTGAAGCTCTGATAGGCAGTCAAAGACATAGAAAGCTTCCCTGCCCTCTCTGCTGATGATCTCATGTATCTCCACGGTGAAGTTCTCGAATCTGTGATTTAACTCCACGTTGACGATCTTTAGCCCCTCCTGAGGCTCAAGGAACGGCTCATGGGCAGCGAATCTGATGTAGATAAGGTTTCTTTTATCTGCGATAGCCTGCTTTACATAGGGCTTTACGAAAAGCCTGAATTCATCCAGGTTATCAACACGCCAAACCACGTTGTCCCCAAGGCGGATATTGTCAAAAACCTGATCCATCTGAGGTATTCCCGAACAAACTCTGTCAAATGCAGCCATAATGCCCCTCCTTAGACTTTAGCAATCTTATAAGATAGGATTTCGCTTGCGAAATCCTCGCGCGAGCAACGAAAAAAGGCAAAGGTGCTCAGAAATTAAGCACCTTTGCCTATCTGTAATTATCATATCATAGCCCAAACTCGCAGGCAATATAAGTAATGCCGTCTATTTCGTAGTACGCCACACCGACCTTGGTAAATCGCTTCTCCAAAAGGTTCTGTCTGTGGGAAGGATTCAGATACCACCCCGCAGTAATGTTGAGATTTCCTGCCTGCTCCTCCTTAAACTACAAAAAGGTGAAAGGATCAACTCGAACTGCCCCCATAGCTCTCGTCTAATGATATTTTATTCTCTAAAAATGTGCAGATTCTAAAGGGAGTGTAAAAATAGAATTAAAAAAATATGAAACCGTTATAGCGCGTAGAACTTGACAATTTGGCGCTTTTGTATTGTAATTGAAAGCTGTTGTACAAATTAGATTTATCGGCGGACCTTATGTAATCAGGTCGCATTTTTGAAAAGGATTTATTTTGATGAACTCTCTTGGAATATGGATTATCGCCACTCTTGTGGCTTTTTTTGTTAAAGGACTGTGCGGCTTTGCCAACACTCTGGTTTTTACCTCGATTCTGGGCTTTGGAGTAAATAATGTAAATATCTCTCCTGTGGAGCTGGTTCTGGGTTTTCCCAGCAACGTGATCCTTACCTGGAGCAACAGGAAAAAGCTTAATCCCAGGATTTATGTGCCTCTTATAATACTGACTATTTTGGGCAGCATCCCCGGCGCTTTTCTTCTGAAAAACGTGGATGCTCATGTGATAAAAATCATATTCGGCGTGGTTGTCGTGCTGGTTGGTATAGAGATGCTTCTTAAGGAATATGACAAGCTTAACCTGAAGTATTCCACACTTGCCCTTTTTATCATCGGCATGACCGGGGGACTTATGTGCGGTCTCTTCGGCGTAGGCGTACTGATGGCAGTATGCGTCAGCAAGGTGACAGAGACAAGCTCAGAATTCAAGGCGAATCTGAGCATTATCTTCATAGTAGAGAATATAGTTCGAATAATAACATATGCTTTTGTTGGAATAATAACTCCGGATTCACTGAAACTGGCCTTTATTCTCATACCCTTCATGCTAATTGGAGTTTTCACAGGCATGAAGAGCGCCACACTTCTTGATGAGAAAAAGGTCAAAAAACTGGTTATTGTGTTACTGATCCTGTCCGGAATCTCTCTTATTGCTAAAAATCTGGCATAAATTATAGCCATGATACAGGATAAACACTGACAGCAACAGGAAAAGGTGTGTGTAGAACACGCCCATTATGTAGTAGTTGCGTTCAAGGAAAAACTCAAGCCAGAAGCCCAAATAGCAAAGCCCTCCTGAGAGCAACATTCCAAGCATCAAAAGCGGGAGCCTTAGGAATACATTTTTGATATTTTCAAGGAAGTCCGCAAAGGATGCATCAAAATAGACGAATCGTCCCACCATCAGTCCAAGATAATACATCATTACCGGGCTGTATTCACTCTCATCTCCTATCACGTTCATAAACATCAAAATAATGATCACATAAAACATGGAAAGCATGCGGACTGATGCGATTTCTTCCTTCGCCAGCTTTTTAAGCGGGATTATGAACTTGTCCAAAATCGAGTTAAGTACGCAGGAAAGGCAGATTAAAAGCAAAAGAACGAAGTCTTTTCCGTTTTCCCAAATGGTCATCAAAGGCTCCCACTGCATAGCCGGGGTTCCCGACTGCACCAGAGAATATACGTGGTTCAGGACCACGTAAGCGCAGGCAAAAGACATAACGGATGTGGCAGAGATGATCATCTCATAGAAAAGCTGAATAAGAGAGTGCTCTCTTTTTTCCATATATTCCAGGTCTTTGGCTTTAGGCGTACCTGCCGCGATAAGCTTATGTCCTCCGCGGATCAAAAGATCACAAAGCAGCACCGCCACAAAGGATATTGCAAAAAATATTAGCTTTTTTACCCATGTAAAATCAGGGTTCATGTAAGCATCTATTGTCATTTCATTTTCCTCCCGAAAATTGACCTGTTTTTATTAAAAGAAAAAGGTCGTATGACTCAAATCTCTTAAGCCATACGACCTCTATTATACTTATAAAATCAAGACTGTAAAACCCCAATATGTTCAGCAGGTATCCTGCTAAACATTACCTTGGAGCAGAAATCCTTATGCCATCAGCATACGGAACATCTCGATAACCTGCTCTTTTGTTGCTTCTCTCGGGTTGCCGGGATAGCATGCATCGTTAAGAGCATCTGTTGCAAGTGTATCAAGATCCTCTTCTGTGATCTTATCAAGAGTCTTCGGAATTCCAACGTCCTCAGAAAGCTTCTTAACTGCGTTAATAGCAGCATCTCTGTACTCTTCCTGTGACATGTTGTCAACGCCTTCAACACCCATAGCTCTTGCTACTTCACGAAGTCTCTCGCCTGTGTACTCACGGTTGAACTCCATGGAAATAGGAAGGAACATAGCGCATGCTACACCGTGAGGTGTGTCATAGTGAGCTGAAAGTGTATGAGCCATAGCGTGGTCGATACCAAGACCAACGTTTGAAAAGCCCATTCCTGCGATGTACTGACCAAGTGCCATGCCTTCACGACCTTCCTTGGTGTTCTCAACAGCACCGCGGAGGTTCTTGGAGATAAGTCTGATTGCCTCAAGATGGAACATATCAGTCATTTCCCAAGCTGCTCTTGTGGTGTAACCCTCAATAGCGTGTGTAAGAGCGTCCATACCTGTAGCAGCTGTAAGACCCTTAGGCATTGATGACATCATCTCAGGATCAACGATAGCTACGATAGGCATATCATGTGTGTCTACACATACGAACTTTCTCTCTTTCTCAACGTCTGTGATAACGTAGTTAATTGTAACCTCAGCAGCTGTTCCTGCGGTTGTAGGAATAGCAATGATCGGAACGCAGGGGTTCTTTGTAGGTGCAACGCCCTCAAGTGAGCGAACATCTGCGAATTCAGGGTTGGTGATTATGATACCGATTGCTTTAGAAGTATCCATTGAGGAGCCGCCACCAACTGCTACGATGCAGTCAGCACCTGACTTTTTGAAAGCCTCAACACCGTTTTTAACGTTCTCGATTGTGGGATTGGGCTTGATATCTGAATATATCTCATAAGGGATCTTTGCGCCGTCAAGAAGATCTGTAACCTTTGCTGTTACGCCGAACTTGATAAGATCGGGATCGGAAGCTACGAAAGCCTTCTTGAAACCGTTATTGTTGATCTCATTAACTACTTCCTGGATGGCACCTGCACCATGATATGATGTGCCGTTCAATGAAATTCTGTTTGCCATTTTTGTTTGTCCTCCTTTTTTTACATCCTGCGTTACACAGGCTTTTTCTACCATAAGAAAGCATAGCATTTATGGGCATTCAAAAGAAGTTACACTTAGCGGTTTGTGTAACATAAATGGCAAATATTCAGAAACTATGATGTGAAAATTAAAGGATTTGAAGCTCTGTAAAAAGCGATGCCAGCTCCGGGGGCATGGCGTCTATCATAAGGTCCGCCAGCTCTTCCTCCGGTTCCTTCATGCCTTTAAGAACCCACTGCACTGTCATGTAGATGGATGCCTGACAGTACATTTCAAGGAGCTTTCTTATCTTTTTCTCCGGGAGTTCTCCGGATTTTTCTCTGATAAGCCTGCAATAGTGCTCAAAGATCATGTAGAAGTCGTGCTCTTTGAGGTTGTTCTGTTCATCCACACGAAAAGCAGCTGTAAAAAACAGCCGCTCTTCTTTGATGTATCTGAACTTTTTAATTAGACCATCTCTAAGTGTCTCGCCGCTTCCCATTTCCTTGAAGGACTGCTCTAGAAGGCGGTCAAAGTACCAGTTTATAAGGTCGTATTTATCTATAAAATTGCGATAGAAGGTCTGCCTTGAAACGCCGCAGACGTCCACGATCTGCTTAACCGTGATATTCTCAACAGAGGTTGTTTTCATGCACTCCTTAATGGCCTCTGCCAATTTGTATTTACTATTCTGCATATATGACTGCACCTCAGCTGGTAATGATTACGGACAGATAATGGGAATCAGTAGCCAGATCAACCACTTCGTCCGTTTCTAATATTTTAATTATAGGTCGCAGCGGATAAGACCTGTTCTGCTTTATAACAATAGCATGCTCCGAGTTACTTAGCAAAATCTCCGCCCCGTTGGGATAGACGTTGATAATATCCAGAAATGCCTTGAAAATATTAAGATCGAACTTGCTACTCATAGTAAACATGATCTCAATAGCCTCTCTTGGCGTCATGGCTTTTTTATAGGAGCGTTCTGTTACAAGGGCATCGAAAACATCAGCAATAGTGATGATCTTGGCCATATCGCCGATGTCCTTATCCACAAGCTTTCTTGGATATCCGGTACCATCCTTGTTTTCATGGTGATTAAGCATACCCTGCCTGATCTCTTCCGGAATTTCCTTAGCTTCCCTCATGATCTGATAGCTGTACACCGGATGCATCTTCATGATGTTGAATTCCTGGGCGCTGAGCCTTGATGTTTTGTTTAGAATTCCACTGGGAATTTTCTCTTTTCCAAGATCATGAAGTATTCCCGCAATGGATACGCCGTGAACAAAATCAGAGTCGTAGTCCATGTTTGCAGCTATTACCGCAGAAATCGTTCCCACATCAACGGAATGCTTGTAGGTATACTCATCGCTGATCTTGAGCTTAGCCAGATTCACGCCAAGGTTCACAGAGCTGTTTACAAGTGAACACAGGTCAGAACTAAGATTCTCCACGGTATCGACGATCTCGTCCGGCTCATTGATATTTTTATAAATGTTGGTAATGCTCTCGACCGCATACCTCTTGAATTCCTCATCAAAAAGTATGGACTCGTCTGCCTCAACATCGGAATCGGAAATCTCTTCTTCATCCACAGTGGTGACGGATATGCTAATAAATCCTCGATAATTGGAAACAGACTTTTTAAGCTCCGGAGTCACCACCGTCATTCTTGGCAGCAAAAGCACATTCTGTTCCGTCAACAGGTCGCTTTCAAGTATGCAATTATCCGGAAGATCTTCAATGTGCCCAAATATGCGTTGTTTCATATAAATAATCCACTTATTTTGCTTTAACAGTTACTGTAATGCTCTTGGCAACGCCATTCTTAGCGTACATATAAATCTTACACTTGCCAACACCTTTTGCAGTAATTTTTCCTTTTTTATTAACCGTAGCGACTTTTTTATTGGAAGATGAATACCTTCTCAGGCCTCATTCTCGCTTCTCACGCAGAGGAAATCCTATTTTTTCTCAAAATATATGCGCGAACGCCCCTCTGCCTGGTTTTCTCGCGCCTCCTGCGCAGAGGAATTTCCATTTTTGGCAATTTTCTATGCGCGGCAACATCCTCTCCGGCCTCATTCTCGCTTCTCACGCAGAGGAAATCCTATTTTTTCTCAAAATATATGCGCAAATGCCCTTCTGACTGGTTCTCTCTTGACTCCTGCGCAGAGGAATTTCCATTTTTGGCGATTTTCTATGCGCGGCAACATCTTATACCGGCTTACATCCCTCTCATGGCGCTGTCATCAGCCTTTGCCGTTATCATCAACCCTTGCCGCTGCCATCAGCCTTTGCCGCTGCCATCAGCCCTCTGCGCTGCCATCAACCCTTGGCGCTGTCATCTACCCTGTTTTGAGATTTTTTTATGCTCATACATAAGCTTGTCTGCTTTTCCAACCACGTCACCCACTGCATCTCCTCTTTGGCGCTCTGCGATACCATAGGCAAAATCGATCTTGAAATCGCCGTATTTTTCGTCGCATTTTCCCTTATGCAGTACGCTGTCGATGGTGTCCTTCAGTACTGGCTTGGTGTATTTGGAAATAAGGATAAATTCATCACCGCCAATGCGATATAGCGTTCCCATTCCTTTAAATGCGTCTGCCAAAGTCCTGGCCGTCGAAAAAATATACTGATCACCCACCTGATGTCCCATGGTGTCGTTGAATTTTTTAAGGCCGTTAAGATCGATCAAAACAATTGTGTTGTAATTATCCTTGATATGGGATATGGCCCTTGCATACGCATTTCTGTTGGGTAGCTCCGTGATTACGTCAACCTTATTGAACAAAGCAGTCAGCGCCAGATACATGAGCAAATATGAAATTCCAAGGCTTAACCACAAGGTTTTCAAATCGTAATTGATCCATGATGCCAAAAATCCAATAAACATTGTCACTGCCACAAAGGTAGCCAGGAACACATCCTCATAATCAAAGAATCTGCTCCTTATCATGTCCCATAGCAAAATAACGAATGCCCCGTAGCATATAACATGCATTCCAAGCCCCCAGGGAACATAATACATATATGAATCCTTATGGTAGAAAAAGATAGGCCTGAAAATATTGACTATATCTGCAACCGACAGAAGTGCGATAAGGGCAAGTCCGAGATTATGCCTGACTGTCCTCTTCCGAAGTGTGAAAATTATGAAAAAAGGGCTTAGAGTTACCGGCACCATCAGATAAACTAAACAGGTTATGGCATTCAGGATAAAATCTGTGTGCTCCGATACCGGAAGAAAATAAATACCCACATACCAAAACATGTCCAATGCATACAAGATGGCCAGCGCAATACCCGTGGCTATTATACCTATCCTTATATCCCTACGAAGGTAAGAATTGTTAAGGGTAAGTACAGAGACATATATTACAATTGTGATGCCGATAATATCGGAAAATTCAATCCATTCAACCATATGTCATCTCTCCGGCCGGGTAAACATACTAAACCTAATTTAATTATCCAACAAATATATAAAATGCCTATTAAATCGGACTAAAGTTACACTTAAAATTGTGACCTGCAGGCTGCATTTTTAATTCTGTCTATCCGTAACAGAGCAATTGCGAAATCACCAAAATGGTGTAATATATATATTCATGAATAATTAAAGGAGATAAGAACATGCCAAATATAAATCCCATGGCAATCATGGAACTTCAGCAAAAATTCAACGTTTTCAAGCAGGAACACCCAAGAGTACTGCCCTTTTTCAACGCAGTAAAGGACAACACTCCGGAGGTGGGATCTGTTTTTGATATGAAGATCACTAACCCTGATGGCACAGAAATGCAGTGCAATATCAAGATCACAGAGAATGACATTGAGCTTTTCAGAGCTTTGATGAACATGAAGGGTTGAATGAATTTGCAAGATAAAAGCAGCAGGCACAAAGCCTGCTGCTTTTTCGCGTATTTACCAATGTTTTAGATTGAACAACGCTTGTTATCTTTGAAAAATATGGATCTTTACGCCACCCTCAATGCCTTCTACTGTGCCGAAAAGTTCAGCGGTTTCAAGAAAAGCAAGGGCCTTGCTGTCTGTGATGATCTTGGGAGTTGTTGTAATCTCGCCTTTATCATTAATTACGCCGTTGTTCTCAATAAAGATGTGGGCGGGATTGCCCTCTTTATCGGTTCCTTCAAGAATATATCTGGCAGAGAGCTGTGTTGGTGCGCCGCCAAGCTCCTTCTGTGTATCTACGCCGCCGGGAAGGATTTTCCCTTTGAAATTATCGCAATCCACAGTGCCGTCAAAAAGGATCATTCTGGCTGTATCGGTTCTTCCCTTAACTTCGTTCACTTCTGTGATTCTGACATTCACTGTAAGTACTTCTGTAGCTGACATCATTTATCTACCTCGCTAAGTACCCATTCAACGCCACTAAATATATATTTATTCCAGAATACCCAGTCATGGATTCCGGGGCCCTCTTCATACTTAAGGTTAGCGCCGTTCTCCTCGAAGAATTTTCTCATGATCTGGTTGTTCTCATAGAGGAAATCCTCTGTTCCAACTGCCATGTAAACTGCAGGTGTTTCTTTTCCGCTCTCCTTAAGGCGTGTGAAAAGCACCTCAGGATTGTTATCTGACTGCTCTACAGTTGCAAGGTCTCCGAAAACTTCATGATAGTACTCATAGTTAGCCACTTCGTTAGATTCGCCGGGCTTAATGTGAGCGATCTCGTGAATGATAAGAGCTGATGAAAGAGCCACGATTCCGCCAAAGGTCTCAGGGAATGCAAGACCTGTGTGAAGTGCACCAAAACCACCCATTGAAAGGCCACCGATGAGAGTATCCTCTCTCTTATCTGAAAGGCCAAAGAGCTTTCTTGTAAACTCAACAACTTCTTTTCCTGCAAAAGTGCAGTACTGACGGCCTGTAGCCTTGCGATCAAGATAGAAATCATTGCCTGTTGTGATCATGATAACAGCAAGATTGTATCTTGCTGAAATATCCTCAGCCACGCCGTTATACTCCCAATCACACTCATTTCCTGAATATCCGTGCAAAAGATAAAGAGTCTTCATTGGTCTCTTATAATGCGGATTGTCACCCATCATCATCTCCGGAAAATCTGTAGGAATCACGAATCTGATGTTAACCTGTCCCCCCTGTGCTGCTGAAAAAAATCTTAAACTTCCTGTTGCCATACTATACCTTCTCCTTCTATTTATTTTATATCTGCGAAAAGATTCGCAGGTATATCCCCATTTATTTAAGCTGATATTTCCACATGTCCCCGTTTGGAACATACTTTATCGGAACTTTCCCCTCTGTAATTTCTGTGAGCCAGTCTACAGCGTACCTTGCCCCCAGCTGCTCCCAGTTGTAATGGCCGATATTGAAGCATGCCATATTTTTCCCAAAAGAAATCGCATCCCTAATATATGAAAGCAGGTTCCACTCAATGATCTCACCGGGAATAATGGCGTCAATATGCTCTTTTTCTATGGCTCTGATAATCTCTGTTGAATAATCCGTGTAATAACCGTCCTTTTCACAGGAAGGTATAAATGCCTCCGGATAAATATGTCCCACGATTGCTATTCTCTTGATCTTATCATCAGGTCTTCCGATGTATCTTGTGCCGTTCATCTCGTTTTTCTCGATAAACTCTCGGTTTATCTCCTCAACGGTTTTGACCTCAGGGAACTCGATGAGATATCCGAAAGGCACCTTGTCGTGAGTCCCCACAAGATAGTCCTCCCAACCCATATATTTCAGCACACCTGTAAAAATGCTGTCTGGCGTGTGGGCATGCATGTGGTCGTGGTCCCTGTAGATAACTATACCATTATCCTCTATGAGCTTCTTCTTTTTTTCATATATTTCGCAGTCAAAATCTGCCTTCCACTCCGGATAATCCGGGGTCAGATAATATGTGGGCTCATGGATGTATAGAAAATTGTAGCCCAGCTCTATAGTTTTCCTGATAACCTCAATATTGGGCACCAGCGCTGAAACAACGCCGGTGCACTCTACGTCAGGATCTCCGCACTTCACCCCATCACATCCTGCATAATCAGGGCCCAAATCCGGATGATACTTATTCACAGCATCTATTATTTCTGTTATCTTCATAATTTCCCTTTGTTAATTGTTTTCCATGAAGCTTATCATGTCTTCCATCCAGTTTGCAGCAGATGTTCCTACGCCTGTAGCACAGCCGTGGCCACCTGTGGGATAGGATTTATGACAAGAAACTACACCGGCTTTCTGCAAAGATTCGTACATCCTTGATGCATTGCTGGGAGGCACAAGATCATCATCATCGCAGGCCCATACGAAGGTCTTTGGATAATCCTTGGTCACATGGAGCTCAATTGACATCTTATCGCGAAGGCTCTCGTCACCGCCTGTAAGATTGGTGAAGCTGTCCTCATGCTGCTCGGAAACGAAGCTTATAACGGGATAACATAAAACCACCTTATCGGGCTTCGCTGAAAAGCCTTTAAGATCACTTAACAGCTCGCTGTGATCCCTAGCCAGCTCTTCTTCCAGTGTTTTCTCTATTTCATCATAATAGGCTGCCTGTGATGCTACCAGGTGTCCGCCTGCAGAATATCCTACAACCATGAGATCATCCTGAAGGTCATACTCTGAGGCAAATTTTCTCATGCGCTTTATGGCAAGAGACAGATCAAGCTGCGGCACAGGATAGTGATTTGGAGCACAGCGATAATTCATAACAACCACCGCATAGCCGGCTTTTTCCAGTGCCCTTGCCGTATCCAGGCCTTCATTGGAAATCGCCACGTTGGAGTATGCTCCCCCGGGAACTACCAGTGCCATTTTTCTGCCTGCCTTAAAGGAATCATTGAATTTAAGAAGACCTAAATGCATTTTCTCTCCGTCTGTAACAGGGAAGAACCCTTCCGGCGTCTCCTTCGACCAAAGCTGCATAAAGGTGTAAGCATCGGAATCGATGAGCTCGTGAATCTGATTGGCGATAGCTGCAACCCCTTCGCTAAAATAGGGCACTCCCCAGGGCAGCATCACCTTCTCTTTTACCTCTTCCAGAGTAGCATCCCGCAAATCCTCCGGAACCAGCTCAATGAATTCCATTGGCATCATATATTCAAAATGAGCCTTTACTACTTCATCCTTGAAGATTTCATTTATAGAATTTTTTATAGTGTACATTTGCTATTTCCTCCCTTTTATAGTGTGCTTATCAATCCTCGTTTTCAGACTCTTCTTCAAAATCTTCATCGTTCAGCAAATCGTAGGTAACACCGTATTTTTCTGCAATATCCGCAGCAAAGGACAGTCCTACCGGTGGTGCAAGACTGACTTTATAGGAGCGCACACCCTGCTCTGAATGAACGATAAGCGAAGCAGCCTTGAATCGGTCGCTTTCTTTGTTGAGTTCATCCACGTCGTATGCCAGCTTGTGCATATGGGTGTTGTATATTGTCCTGCAGCCCTTACCAAGCAAGGCCCTTGTGCAGTCCCTTGCTATGTAGTAGCCCTCTTCAAAGGATGTGGTTGAGAAGGTTTCGTTCAGCAGAATCAGGCTGTTTTCCGATGCATCGGTATAAATGGAGCGGAATCTCTTACACTCTTCGCCAAGTCTTCCAAGATCCAAAGTTTTGTCCTCATCCGCAGGGAAATGTGTGTAGATGGCATCTACAGGACGATATTCAAAGCTTGTTCCTGTTACATAGATTCCCCCCTGGGCCATGAAGAAAAGCTGTCCAATAGCCTGAGTAATTGTGGTCTTACCGCCTCTGTTGGCACCTGTCAGTAGATAAATGCAGTGTTCATCGCTAAAATCAAGGTCATTTCTTATAATATCTTCGATTTTCTCGATGTCCGAATCAAGAAGCTTCATATTGTAGACGCCAATAGAATTCATGGAAACGTCTGCATTTTCATCCATTATCACTTCCGGTTTGCAGAAGAAAAAGCCCTTATCCATGAGCTTTTCAATATGTTCTGCCCATCTGATATAGTAGATAAATTCAGGCATCAGATCTGTGATGTCTGTAATTGTGAGCATGGTGTATTTACCGAGAACATCCCTTAAATGCCTTGCTGTGTTACTAAGCATCCTTTCGGTGATCTCGTCCATGTATTTAGTGATGCCCCTTGTGGTCTCATCTGCTTCAGAGACATATTTGAGACTCATGAAGGCCATGGGGCTAAATGCAGGTATCACAAAGGATCCGTCCATAGCGTTCGGATTTTTGGCAGTGAATTCGTCAAATTTATAGTCGCCCTTCCACTCATTGCCGTTCTGGATGTTATCTTTTCCGGAAACCCTGTCAATAAAATGACTTACAATATGAGACTTGGTAAAGTGCTTGTTATTTATGGAAACAACGCCGATTCCGCAGGCTTCAAAGCGCTCGTTTAGGTTGATTCCTACTGTAACACTCTTAAGATTCTGCGTGTCCGCACGAAGAGCTTTTATGTCCTTTTTAAGGCCGTCATAGCCATTATCCGTGTAGAGTGCATGAACAAAATCACGAAGCTTCAAAAGGCCCTCGGACTTAATATCTGCATTCTTCAGGCACACATACATTGAATCGATGCACTGAATATAGTCATTAAGTTCCTCCAATCTGTGCACCAGGTCCCACACACCGGGCTCATGATCGTGGTCGTGCTTGTGACTTCCATACTCTCTAAGGAAATTTATTCTGTCAAAGAGTGTCACGATTTTATCGCGCATCTCCTTGTTTTTCATGATGTCATCGAATATCTCGCCTCTGTATCTGGCATTTTCAGGTGAATCCGTCATCATTTTCATGACGTTGTAGATGTAGGTCTGCTCATTTTTCTGAATTGTGAGTTTTGTAACGATGTTGTCCATGCCAATGTCATGGAGTGTTGTTTCACTTAATGTTTTAAAGTTGAGTTTCTGATTCGGAAACAAAAGACTAAGTTTTTCTGCCATTATTAATTCCCCGTAATATTATTTTTTTGTAATCGGCAAAAGTATATGTTTTTGACGCTTACTGTATATCCTCCAAAAGAACGCCGTCTCCGGCTATGGGCGTAACGCTTATACCCTCTCCTAAGTCATCATTCATCCACCTTTTGGGAATTACTGCAAAGGGTACGATCATGGGCAAAGCGCCCTTTTCAAGATCATTAACCGAGGTGGTTTCCCCTGATAATTCCAAAGTGGTCTGAATAGCTGCCACGCTCTCAAAGTCCCATATTTTCACAATAAGCTGCTTTAAATCCGCCATAATCTCAGGCTTATAGGAAAATCTACCGCCCTTTACCTGTATCAGCTCATCCTCCGGAATAATTATTATGAAATTAAATTCATCATCCTCCTTCACATTCAGGATGAACATCCGAACTTCAGAAAAGCTGCGGTAATCAAAGCACACCTGCCTGAAATCATGAGAATAATGCTCATCTACTCCGATTGAAAAGTCCTCAAGGAGCTTTTCTTCATTCCATGAGATAATCTCCTCAAGAGTTTCATCCATGAATTCCCTGTATCCCCCTGCAAATTTCAAGCCCTGAACCTGCAAAAGGTCTATGAAGTCAGCATAAATACCCTCATATATATCTTTTTTCCTGATGCTTATATCTATTGAAAAATAAGCCGGCATCTCTCGCTACCTCCCAAAATCCCGTAGATATCACTATTATATCAAGAAAAATGAAGATTTATGGAAAATAAATGGGATTTCGCACGCGAAATCCCAGTGGGTCATGTTTTTTATGTAACTAAAAGATATCAGGATATTTTTAAGCATTGGTATTCTCCTGATCTGTACTGTTTGCAGCCATGGAGGAAAGTGCTACAAGGTTTGCTGCATTTTTCTTAAGTCGTCTGAATATGTAGAACTGGAAAAAGAATATCGGAACTACTATGATCACTACCATGCCAGCACCAATATATACAGTTCTTTGTATTTCCTCTGTCATAGTCTCTACATTATCCCCGGCATGTATGAGCATGTTTGCTTCAAAAAAATCAAAAACAGTATGCCAAAACACAGGGACAAAATATGCAAGGAGGTATTCTTTTACTACAGACCCTCTGCCTGTTATTTTGTTATATCTGGCAAGTCCAAGATGTCTTCCCATGGCAAGCCCCAGCATCATATGCACTGTTATACCCGGCAACCTCATCAAAAGAACAGGAAGACTGCTACTATATACAAAGTCTTCTATAAGAATAAACCCGAATCCGACAGCACCTGCTACCAGCATATATTCATATACATTTCTAATTTTTTTCCTATAGATGCATAATACAATAAGCGTAATGATCAATTTTGCAAGTTCTTCATTCAGCGCTGCAGAAAAAAACGCATGATTGAAACTGGCAAGTAATAGAGGTCCATCTGTAGGTACAAACCCGGTTACAGCCTTGAATGCAAGACCGATTATCAGGAAAAAGACAAATGAAAGCGGCACCGATAAAAGTCCGAGTATTACCGGCAGCAAAGCTTGTCCTCTTGAAATTCTGTAATCTCCTTCCCAGGCAATCATATTCTTATAAAGAATCCCCACAATAATCAAACTTAGAACAAAACTGATAATCGATGTCATATTTTACCTCCTCATATTTTCATAATTATCCTCAAGATATCGCATATTTAAACTATTTCAGAAATCCAGTTCTTTTTTTCTAAAGAGCAAATATGCCAAAATAATGGAAATAGCACAGATCTTTGCAACATGCCAAAGAAGTGTAATAATTGCCGTGCCACCGGTAAGCAGCAAATCTACTTTTGCACATTCGAGGGCCTGTGAAAAAAAATGCCTGTCTATATGCCAATGATTGATCACAGGAATGACATTCAGCCCTCTCAGCAGTGTATCTCCAGCAAAAAGGAGGAATGCATCCACGAGTGTTGCATAGGCAACGTTCTTGCTCCAGAAAAGAATGATCATGGATATTGTTGCATAGCCCAGAACAATAAAAGCATTGGTTAGTATCGTGCTATATAAAAAGCTGCTTTCTGCTCCGTTCATCTTCGCTCCCATAATCAGACCTGTAATGGTGATAAAAAGTGTATAGATTCCATATGAAATAAAGGTTACGATTACGCAATTAATGAACTTGGCGATCAGGAGTCTCCTTCTTGAAATCCCTCTTCCAATAAGGCACTGCATCGAATTTGACGTGAACTCATCGGCATATACACTCACGTATATGGCTATTCCTATAAACAGATTCATTGTGTTTATAGCTGTTCCCTGACTGGAAGCAAATGAAAATCCACTCATCCCGCCGCTACCTTTTGATTGAATAGTCCAAAAGAGTGAAATAATGAGGCAAATTCCAAGTACAATCCAATATGACGGTTTTCTCAGGATTCTTTTCACATCTGCAAAAATTAGATTTTTCAAAAGTCAAACTCCTTTCTCCGGAAAAAATAAGTCGTAATCGCCAGTGCTGCAAAAAGATAACAGACAGCTGGCAGAAGCTGCCAGGGAGCCGCTCCCACTTCTATTCCGGTATATGCCCAATCCAGCAACCCGTCAAAGGTATAATCATATAATGAAAGAGAAGAAAAAAATTCTACTATGTTAAACACCAGTTTAAATATGGCCGTAAACGCGATACATGCGATAATACCAAGAACTGTAGAACCGGAAATGTACATGATCATGGCGGAAAAAACAATGTAGCCAAAATGTCTAAGCCACCTCAGGATGATATATATAATAAGATTCACCTGTTGCTGCGGGCTTAATACGATTGCCGATTCTGTATTTATTACAATAAGAGCCGCTACAATTATGACCAGATAAAGGCAAAGAAGTAAAATGGCAGCATCAAGAAGCTTGGCGATTATGAGCTTGTCCCTGGTAATACCATGACCAAGCACAGTCTGCATCGATTTTGAAGACAACTCATGTGCAAAAACAGCATAGAACGTGGGAAAGACTATGAAAAGAGCTATAGGCGCCCCGCTAAGTGATTTCTGCACACCATTTATCAGTCCGATTGAACCATCATTTACAACACCTTCAAGAACTGTATATGAGATGTAGATCAGCGCAAGCAAAAGACCAAAGTAAATAAGGCCAACCCGAAAGATACGTTTCAAATCTGCTCTTAACAAATTTCTCATTCTGCTGATCCTCCAATGAGTTCAAAGTAATAGTCTTCCAGAGTAACTTTCTCTTTTCCTTCCTTTAGGACATCAATACCATTTTCCGCAAGAATACTTTTGGCTCTTTCCAGATTACCGGCAGAAACTGTCAGTTCTACCTCAGGGCGCTTTGCAGAAAGATCATCCTGTGTGATTTCTTTTGCTATAACTCCATTATGTACTATGCCGAAGCGATCTGCGGTATTTTCCAGTTCACCAAGAATATGGCTCGACACTATGACAGTCATACCAAACTCATCCCTGAATCGCCGTATCATGTGGCGAATATCAGCTATACCCTGAGGGTCAAGACCGTTGGTCGGCTCGTCAAGTATGAGAATATCAGGATTGCCAAGAATTGCATTGCCTATTCCAAGACGCTGTTTCATTCCAAGGGAATACCCCTTGGCTTTCTGATTTTCTTTACCATCGACGAGACCCACAACCTTCAGAACACGATCCACCTCCTGCTTCAGCGCTTTTCCCCTGATACCCTTTGCAGCTGCATAGTATTCAAGATTTGCTCTCCCGGAAAGATATCCATAGAAATTGGAGCCTACGAAAAATCCAACCTTTGACCTGTTTTCAAACAGCTCTTTTCGATTCTGCGAGCCGTCTATAGAAACACTGCCGGAAGTGTATTCCGACAATCCAAGAATCATCTTGAATATCGTGGTTTTTCCTGCACCGTTTTTGCCCACGAGACCATAGATGTCACCTTTATTAACCTGCATAGTGACGCCTTTTAGTACGTCATGCTTTCCATAGCTCTTGATTATGTTATCAAGCCTTATTGCTGCATTTGAAATCTCTGATCCCATAATTAGACTCCTTCCTGAATAAGACATCACCAGACATTGACTCTTCTATCCGGGCTTAAGTACATTCCATCTCCCGGCTTAATATCATAGGTTTCGATGAATTCATCATATTGCTGAAGCATAATGTTTATTCTGTAGAATGGAAGGGGATGTATATCACCTCTCATTGTTCCAAGCTCATTTTCCTTAGTTGTCTGCTGCGCATATTGCCTTGCAAAAGCTCTGAAAAACTCGTCATAATCAAAATCAGGCCATTCCCTTGCCACATATAGAACTGACTTGATGCCTCCCATATCAGCTATGGCTTCATCTTTTATAATGCTTCCATTCACTTTCTGTTGCCCGGGAATAGGTCTTGCCAGTGAGAAATAACCAGCAAGCATTGATCCCTTTTCATCCATCTTTGACCTGTCCTCTACAGCCATCCAGTCAATGGCAGTTATATTTTCATCAAACTGCCGCCCATACAGATCAAACTTTGTTCCATTAGAATCAAAGCCATGAGTTATCTCATGACCAATAGTAGTTCCTACGATTCCCGCAAACTGCTCAATTGATGAATCCTCTCTGAATGCAGCATCGCACATAGCTAAATAACCCGCCATTATATAGATGCCGTTTTCGGTTGTATAATACACACAGTTAACCTCTGTAGTAGTTCTATCTGCGTCATAAATATCCCACTTGAATCTGTCCCAATCCGGACTCTTACTTATAGATGCCCTGTGAGCTTCCACTACACGCCTGCCTTCAGCAGCAGCCTCAACAAGGTTGCCTCCTTCTTCGTAGGATTTTATTTCTGCCAGGGAATAGTCCGCAACATTATCAGGCTTTATGAGGTGCAGCGCCATATTTTGCAATTTTTCTTTTGCAGCAGTTTTTGTATCATCTGACATCCAGTCTTCTTCATCAAGTATTTGCAAATAAGCCTTTATCAGTGCATCAGTAAATTCTTTTACCTGATCTGTTTTTTCGCTGCCCTTAAAATATTTTTCCAGGTATAAAGTATCCAATAATGGAAGAAAGCCGCAGATTTTCATATCATTTCTAAAGAGAACGCTAAGCTGCCCATCTGATAATCCCTCATGGTTGCCGGTGCTTGGCATATAAAGCATGGCCATCTTTTCATATGATTCGCGGTCATAAAGATACTTGGTCGAATCAATGGTATGGACTATAAGAAATGACTTGATATCCTTAAGATTCTTTTCGGTATAAATACCGGACAGAGACTTAAGATATGTATAATCCACATAAAAACTATCGCATCCCGAATAGCCTCTGCTATCCAGTATCTGTAAGAGCGGATAGTCCCCCTGCAGGGCACCTATCCCCTCTCTGTTATTTTGTGCCTGTGTAAACATTTCTCTTATGCCGAAGTTATCTATATTACTACTTCTTGCGATAAAAGTTTCTATTCTGTAATTGCCTTTTAAGGTATCTTTGATCTCTTTTTCAGAAAAACCAAGTCTTCCAAGATAATATCCAATTACATCATCGCATCTTTCCTTTGCTGATAATGTGCTACTTGTATATTGCACATATGAAGAGGCAGATCCGAGGGAAAGATTTGGAGCCTTAAGATTTAATGTACTCTTGTCCGGGAACTGCAATTGTACTCCTACGGATTCCGGTATTAGTAACCCAAGGCCAAAGGGGTTTCTCGTGGTGCTTCCCTGATATTCTGTAAGGTCACTTATAGAAGATATGCTCTGTATGTCTGAAATGTATTTTTTTAGTGGTTCTACACCAAGCTTATTTCTCTCATTCCAATCAGAGTGCAGCTTTATCAGGGTTTTGTATTTTAAAGCATTGTCATCTGTCATAGTATCATCAGAGGCAATCGCCATACACCTTTCATATACCAGCTTGGATGCATCAAGAACTATACTGGCCTCTTCATAAGCAGGATCCATAACCGCAGACAAAATATAGTCTTTATTCGCAGCCGCAGCAAAGTCGTCCTGAAGACGTATGTTATCTTCCTGCTTGACCATGCCGGAAACGTCAGAATCAACCCATTTTCCTCCTCCGGGCACTCCGGAAAGATCTGAATTTTCTACTTCCTGAGAAGATATGTCAGAGCCTGCCTTGCTTTCTTTGATTCCACATCCGGCAGACATTATAGCCAAAGCAGTCAAAAGTATCACTGAAGTAGTTTTTCTGAATGCATTCCATCTTTTGCCTATCATTAGCTGTCCTTCTCCTTTTTGAGTTTAATGTTACTTATAGCTTCATCCATGATGGCCGGGACATCTGCCCCCACAATATCAAGACCGATTGCCTTAATTATTTCCACATTTTTAATCCCATAAAAATTCTGGGCAAGTGCTTTTATATAGCCAAAACCAAACTCCCAAGGGACATAATCCCCGCCAGCCGTCATGACATAATAAAGCTCATTTGCATTGCACAGGCCTTTGGGTATTCCTTCAGGTGTGTATTCAAAGGTAACTCCGGTTACATTTATGGCTTCGATATATTGTTTCAACTTAGCAGGAAAAGACAGATCCCAGAAAGGTGCAGCAATTACGATTGTATCCGCTGCTGCAAACTGCCTCGCTAAGGCAAACATATCGTCACCAAAGGCACCTTTCGATATCAGATCATCTCTCTTTTTCAGGTAATCCTCATCTGTCACAGCAAAAGAAATCTCTTCCAATGCTACATGAACAGCCTCTTCATTTAGTTTTGCCAACAGAGCTTCTGCAAGCCTTTTAGTCCTCGAATGTGTTCTGACACAAGCATCTACAAATAGAATCATATCAGTTGTTTTACTCCTTTATCTTACCACCAAGGAAAACTATCACTACGATAAATACCCCCTGAACAAGGGCGTCAAATACAAGGTCTGATATATTTAGATTGGTTGAAACTGTCTGTATCCCGAAACCATTTATGATATATAAGGTTACATTGTTCAGAATATGATAAGCACAGGATGCCTCAAGGCCCCCGCTGATATATACCATAACTCCCATGAGAATTCCGGATATGAGTACAGATAGTTTTCCGGTGATATTATATGGATGGATTACGGCAAAGGGGACCGACTGAAGAACGATCGAAACGATCGTAATTCTTGTCCACCCGCCAAATGTCTGCATCAGAAGCCCTCGAAAAATATGTTCCTCCGCGCTGCATTGACAGAATCCCAGCACCACGCAAATGATAAAGCCGGCTACGGTAAAATGAATCTCCCCTGTAGCTTCACCTTTGATGAAAGAAGAGATTATCAGAGGCAGAGCGACAACGATCAATCCCATCACAAAATATATCAGGAAATGCCGCATTCTCCATTTACCGGTGACGGACTGATATGAGCCAAACGGTCTGTAACCCACGACTAAAGTGGCAAAAAAGAGTGCAGGTAATGAAACAGCAATACTTCCAATGTTCATGATGGCACCGACAGGTGAATACATATCTACGGTGTCATACCCACCGCTATTTCCGGAAAGTATTTCTCCCAGACTTATTCCTGACAACTGTCCCGCCAGTAAAGCCATCAATAACACAATTCCTAACAGCACTGCATAAAATACTATGGTAAGCAGAATGACCTGAAGCGGTTTGAACCATCTATATCCTTCATATTCTCTGCCAAATAGCACAAAATTTGGGCCTTCGTCTCTCTTCATACACACGCATTTCCTTTATCTGTTAAATGCATAACTAATGGAGACTTCAGTCTAACAGCTCCACTTTTCCTTCCAAAGTTTCATGATCTGCGGATAGTGCTTGGGCGATAACAGGATCAATGAAGTCACTATTCCAATCGCAGATGCCACAAGATTAACCCAATCACTTGCAACCAGCTGTGTCGAAAGACCACCTGTTGAAGAATAGTAACCGTTAATAAGTCCGGCAAAGTCCAGTGTGAAGTGCGCAATCGTTACAACCCACAGATTAGCAGTACGTAAATATACCGCACCCAAAATTGCGCCAACTCCGACACAATAAACTAACTGAAAAATACCTGCTACAGGATTTCCTGCTGAAAAGATATTGGATATATGTACACCGGCAAATAATAATGTTGACAGCCAGAATATAATTCTAATCTGCTTCTCAGACTTGATCGTTCTCATATAGTTGGCTATACCGAGACCTCTGAATGCTGCTTCCTCTGTAAATGAGGGCGAAAGAGCGGATAAAAATGCAACAAGCACATTGCCAAATCCAAATGTATAAAGATCAATTGCAGCACCTACATAATCGACAATAAGGAAAGGGAGCATAACCACAATGCCCCACAAAAAACCTTTCCCGCCAAGAACGCCTTTGAAATCAGGCCTGAACCAAAGTGTAAATATAATAACTGCTAACATAACACATATAGCGGCTCCGATACCGGACGCAGATATTACTGTTGAACCAAATCCGGACATTTCTTTTGCATAACCCGGTATTACATTTGAAAGCGGTTTGTCTATCAGGCTTGCACCAATAGATGAAAAAAACATAACAAAGATTATAAGAACAAAATATCCGATAATTGAATGATCTAAAATGGTATGTTTTCTGGTCATTGGTCGATTCCTCCTGTAAAAAACATCACGCATAATTGAATTTATACTATATATTCATTGTATTAGATATCGACTGATTAAGTCTACTTTGCAAGATGAATTTAGACTTATTTCAGAAAATCTTTATATTGAATAAAAAAGAAAGCCCCAAATAAACTTAGGGCTTTCCCGTCAGACTTCCTCATCCTCAAATGTAGATGAAAGCGGCTCTTCCTCAGGCTCGATCACCTCTGTTGCAGCTGTTTCTTCTGAGGTTACATCTTCAGTTACATCAGCGTTTTCTGCAGATGTCTCCTCTTCAATGATTTCTTTTTGCTCACGTTCAATTGCAGCCTCCGGCTCTGCGGTGCTCTCTGCTGCTCCGCATGCTGCAAGCTGCAATGCAAGTATACTATAATTCGTAACCCTTGGATTTGAGTACTGTGCATTTGTCTGCAAAAATCTCATTACAGATGCGAAGTTCCAATTCCTGTCTATGCTGCAGATGTTTTATCAGCTCTTCTTCTCCGCTGACTCCACGCTTTTTTGCATAGGGGCAATCATTAAAATATCCCATCATCAACGGAAACCAGAGTTCATTCCCTTTATCATCCGACCTTTCTTTTCTGATAACATCGATATTTGCCTTTACATCGTCTGTTTTCAGATAGTAGATGTGGTAATCTTTTCCATCAAGGGCTTCTCTTACTTCCTTATAAAAGTCCACAATCTCATCATCTGTCATCACACGGAAAAGGATCATATCCTCAACTGTGTTCTGCAAAAGTGAACACTCAAAGATGGATTTGTCTCCATTCCAGCTGCGATATCTGCCAAGTACTATCTCCTTGAACTCAGCTAAATCCCTTCGTCCGTTGTAAATCTCATACTGCTCAAGATCCTTATGAAAACCGGGAACATCAGTGAGTATCTGAGTATAGCACACTACCATCTTCCCGTTTTCTTCAAAGCTCTTGGGCTCGATCATGGATTTGATCTCACTGTATTTTTCCAGAATTTCACTGTACTTCTCTTTACTTATATAAGCGCACCATGCCAGCTCAACAGGAGAATAATCCCCTTCTCGCACTGCCTTAAAGTCCGGGTGCTTTTCCGAAAGCTTCCCTACTAAAGTGCTTTTTCCACTTCCCTGTAATCCTTCAACAAAATAGTTCATTATTTCTCCTCTATACTCATTTATTGGCTTCCTGCCATCCATCAAAAGGCTATTACCCCTTAAATTTGCCTCTGTAACTGTGTCTTAAGTGAATTGCATCTAATATTTCCATATTCTTACACCTCCTGTCCCAAAATCCATGCAAAACCTTTGGCGCTTCTTAAATCCGGATCTCTGAAATGATTACCCTCATTCCATTCGAGAGTGCAGTTTACTTTCTTTTCATTGAGAAAAGCCTGTGCCCCACGGATTCTGTCTCCGACTGTAGCCATCACAGGATTCCTTGCCTTCTCCTCCTTGTTGCCAAGGC
This sequence comes from Butyrivibrio sp. AE3006, assembly GCF_000424165.1. Lineage (NCBI taxonomy): Bacteria > Bacillati > Bacillota > Clostridia > Lachnospirales > Lachnospiraceae > Butyrivibrio > Butyrivibrio sp. AE3006. The sequence goes on from NZ_KE384146.1 coordinate 120,166, forward strand.
TCAGGTAGACATTCTTACACTTAATCTCCTGCTCCTTCATATAATCATCAAATCCGGGAAACCACATGGAAGGCGAAACAGCCGCAACGCCTTTAAAAAGGTCTGTTTGATATACAGCCCAAAGCGCAAAAAGCCCCGCCAAAGAATAGCCACCTATGTAGTAGCTCTTTGATTCATCCTTGCAATAATCCAGAATCTCTGCCAGGGTATCCTCTGCACCTTCGCCAAAATCCTCGTTTCCGAAAACGGCCGGGGCTTTCCATGGAGAAAGGTCGCTATTCCAGCTATCTACCTGAAAAGCGACCAGTAAGAAATCTTCCCCCGTCTTCTCTTTGATCATTGCAATTTCGTTTTCTATCACCTCAAGGTCATGGCCATCTACAGGCTGCACAAGTACCTTAGAAGCTGACTTATCCCCAAATTCATAGACTTTTTTCAAAGGAACTCCCCTCCCGTAAACTATGATAGTTATCTAAAAAGCGTCTACTCCATTATATCCCTATCTTATCTTTACCTCCAGTTTTCTCTTTAAAACTAAAATCCACACGCCGGAGACCATTACCGCAACCGGCAGAAAAAATGGCTGCTTCTCCGTAACCTGTGCGCCTGTCCAAAAGGATGGCATAAAGGCCAACAGGTAACCGTAGGGTTTTGGCATAACATATGGAACTACGGCTCCAAGCATAAGTAGTGATGAAATCTTAGTAAGGGCCATCCCCTCCAGTTTATTGGAAGAAAGCGTCACTACCAGCATGGATATTATGATCGCCTGTAACGTTCCCCCAAGCGCCATTGAAAACATTTCAAATGCTGACAGCTTTGATATAGAAAAAATCGGCAAAACCGCCATGGTTACCACAAATGAAGCTGCCGCAGGGATCACTATTCGGGAGACAAAATAACCGCTTCGCCCAAGCTCCGTCACGAAAAGATACCTGTCTATGTGATCGTCGTGCTCCTCCAGCATTACCATTGCCGCGATAAAGCAAAACATTACAGGCGTTATTGAAGCATAGAAAATGTCAAAAAGGCTGTAATAGGGCTTAAGAACCGCATTTGTGCCAATAGCGTTCGTAAGTAACTTTTCTATATAGGGAATCCCCAGGCGGATGACCACGCCAATCAAAAATGGCAAAATTCCCGCAGCAAGAAGCATCATGTCCTCTCGCACGAATCTTAACATGTGAAAAAAACTAATCTTTACAGCTCTCATATCTTCACCCCACCCTGCTCCTGCCACATTTTCTCTACGCAGCGGCAGGCTGCATAAGCCAGAAATCCAATCAATATAAGTGTTAAAAGAATCCCTATTACAGAAATCCCACTACCAGCCACCATTTCCATGCAGGCACTTGCAGGATAAATCCTTCCCCAGACTCCGGACACCCCAAACAGGTGCAAAATAGCCGGAACAAAGCCAAATATCTCCACAGGAATAGTAAGCAGGAGAAACTGGTTAAGACTGGAGGTTTTGGTTGCAACAATCACGCCAAACAGCGTAAAAACCGATCCTGCCAAAAAGGTGCCAAAAAGCGCCAGCCCAAGGGATTTTGTGCCTGAAACTATAGATAAAACCGCTGCTACCACCAGAGCAATGGCATTTAATGACAGTACCTTTGAACTGACATATTCAAAGGCCTTAATGGGTGTTATGGCCATAAATGATGTAACTCGCTGGCTTTTTTCAAGAAGTACGATGGCTCCCATGAAAAACAGTCCCATAGCCGCAGGATCAGAAAAGATCAGCATTGCTGCGACCTTACTTTTTACTGATGAAGGCAGAGCAAAAAGTACCGCCATATAAAAAATCGTAAGAAACCCATATAGCAGGTAAAAGCCGTACCTTGCCTGAAATCTCATATCCCAGGCGAGAAGATTTCTAAATCTCATACAAGAGTCCTCCCTGTTATTTCAATGAAAATGTCGTTTAATGTAGGCTCGCTGCTGTGTATGGACTGCAAGCGGTTTTCTGCTATAAGCTGTCTTAGCTTTTCATCTCCAGATACCGCATCTAACTCGCAGGTCGCCGTCTGCTCACTGCCATCAATCCATGAATATGTGATTTTCGCAGCTCCCTTGGACATTATCAGATTGTGAGGAGTATCCAGCGCATAAATCTGACCTCCCACAATAAATGCCACTCTATCACAAAGCTCAGTGGCATCCTGCATGTTGTGAGTAGTAAGAAGTATAGTTTTGCCTCTCTTCTTTTCTTCAAGAATCACGTCCTTCATGAGCCTGCTGTTGGTAGGATCAAGACCACTTGTGGGCTCATCCAGGAAAAGCAGCTCCGGATCATGTATCAGAGCCTTTATGAAATTCAAGCGGCTTTTCATGCCCTTTGAATAATCTGAAACCCGTTTATCAGCGTCGTTCTCAAGTCCAACTGATACAAGAAGGTCGTCTATACTCCGCGCCTTCCTCTTATACAGAGATGAGAAAAATTCGAGATTTTCTCTGGCAGAGAGCTTTTCATACATGGTTGAATACTCAAAATCAACGCCTATTGACTGATAGAAATCAGAATCATGCTTCTTACACTCAACTCCTCCCACCGTGGCAGAGCCCTCATACCCCGGAAGCATTCCGAGAAGGATTTTCTGCAGAGTGCTTTTTCCGGCACCGGAAGGCCCAAGAAATCCAAAGATTTCGCCCTTTTCCACACTGAAATTCATATTTTGAATAAATGGTTTTCCGGTGTAACTAAAAGTAAGATTTTTTACCTGTATCATGGTCATCTCCTCATATCTTTTTGACTACTTTCGAATAAACAGTCAATAAATGCTTTTATTTAAAGCCCGACGAGTCGCCGGACCTTATTATTTTATGGTTAGCCAATTCTGATAGCCTGACCCTATCCTCTTCTTGAGCTATCACATTATCTGCTTCACTACTCCGTAAATCAGCATCCTCAAGGCCTCATCATAACTTTCTTCTCCAATATCCGCCTTATGCAAAGTAGCGAAATATATTGCATGAAAAGCTGCACTTATGGCCTTAACGTCCACCTTCTTTTTCATAGGGAACATGGCAAGCATCTTCTCGATAGTGCCTGTATCCTCCTGAAGATGTGCTTCAACCACTTCTCTTGGAAGCTTTCGCACAAGAAGCTCCACCTCGTCAGTGTTAAGAAGCCTTAAAATGGGCATCTCCTCAGTCTTTTTAAAAAAATCAAAGATCAGATCAGTAAAAGTATCAGCCGACATATCCTTTACGGAAATCTTCGAAAGCGCCTGTGCCAAACCATTATTTATGGCATCGTGCTGTTCCTGTATTACTTCGAACAGGAGTATCTCTTTTGATTTATAAAAAAGATAAAATGTTCCCTTGGGAATATTCACCCTTTTAACAAGCTCATCCACTGTGGTTCGGCGAACTCCATATTGAGCGAGGCACTTTGCTGCTTCTTCCTTCAAGCGCCTTATGATATATTCTCTTTCCTCATCCGAATAACACTTAGGCAATTTCTTTTCACATCCTTTTTGACTAATTTTGTTTATATGGTCAATATAACTCCGGTTAGATTTCTTGTCAATGTTTTTTGTGATATTTAAATATTCCAATAGCAGGCATCTCTGGTCCACTTCAGACTTAGATATAAATTGACATCCTAACCATTCTGTTATATTATCTCAATAATATTTAACTATATTTATTTTAGGTATTTTTAAATGAATAGATAGGGAGATTCAGATGGATATCAATGGAAAAGAACTTGTAAACGAACTAATTTACCAGTAACCGGGCAATTCACTAATGTGGGCCTATAAACTCTTCTAAATTATGAACAAAGCCGGGCATTAAACCCGGCTTTAAATCAAATAACTGTAAGTAATTTCTTATCGATGCATACTGACGCTGCGAAAACTTTTTCTGCAGAATCCTCAAAAAGCACTCTGATCTTGCCCTCAAGAATGGCTTTAACTGTGCCTTTTCCATACTTTTTATGTGATACGACGCATCCTTCAGGGATTACATTCTTGATCTCGTCATCGGTAAGCTCCGGAAGCGAAGGCTTCTGAATGGGAACAACCTTCTGTACAAGAGGCCTTGACCCTGTCATGGTCTTAACCTTTTTAGGCTCCTTGCTTTCAAGGTAGTTCTCGCAGAGACAATCAAGAACAAACTCAAGATTCTCATTGGTAAAGAAATAGATGACGTGAGACAGCTTCTTCTCATCAGGATTCTGAAGCAGTCCTTTATTACCATTTCTGATAAACAATATTGCCTTACTTGAAACCTCTTCATACTGAGCTACAAGCATCTCAAGCGCTTCTTTTTTGCTCTCCTTGAGCACTATGCCAAGATTAGCGGCATCTGCCTTTCTCATAAGAAGGTTATAGTCCTTCTCTGTAGCATAGAGAACGTAACGGCTCTGCATTACAGTCTTTACATGCAGTGATGAACCATTTTTGGCAAACTGCCAGATGAACTTATCTTTAGCTCCCTCCCTCTCATACTGATCAAGCTTTCTCTCTTTGATCAGGTCACAAACTTCTTCATAAATATACAGTGTATTGTTCATGGTTTTTCCTCGCTAAAAATATAAGTCAGAAAACCCATTATACACTTTTGGTGTTTTTATTCCATTACCAATTTTTTCCAAAAAAATCTGCAATATTTTCCTTCGAATCAGCAATACGTCAATTTACAGGGCATACTCGATCAAAAGACGAAGCACATTCTCTGCGCCGTCTCTGTGGCTTCTCTCATAGCCATGGGAAGCATAAACGCCTGCTCCGATAAGTCCGTGCTTTAAGTCGTTGCCGGCTTCAAGAGTAGCTTCAACATCGCTTCCATAGTGGGGATAGATATCGACAGCATAATCTGCACCGCTCTTTTTAGCTGCTTCAACCAGACCCTTTACGATCTCATAGTTGTAGGGGCCACCGCTGTCCTTAGCGCAGATGGAAACCTGCTTCTCTGTGCAGGTAAGGCCATCGCCAACACATCCCATATCTACAGAAATAGCTTCTGTGCAGCCCTCGGGAACGCTTGCGCATCCGCCGTGTCCAACCTCTTCAAATACCGTGATATGAGCATAAAGCGCTCTCTTGGGAGTGATCTTTTTCTCACTGATATACTTTGCGAGTCCAAGTAAAATTCCAACGCTGAGCTTATCATCAAGGAATCTTGACTTGATATATCCGGTCTTTGTAACCCTCACATTGGGCTCAAAGCAAACAAAATCGCCCACTGAAATACCAAGCTTCTCAGTATCTTCCTTGCTCTTAACGTCCTCATCAAGAACAACCTCGCAGTTTTCCCAATCTCTCTTGGTATCGTTATATTCTCCGTTTACATGAAGGGACGCATTATTAAGCTGGAAGGTACCCTCATAAATTCCGTCAAATTTGGTCACAACGCGAACATTCTCTGTCTCTGCGTTGTTGGGATTCATACCGCCAAGGTTTGTTAGCTGCAGTCTTCCGTTATCCTTGATAGTTGCAACCATTCCGCCAAGGGTGTCTGCGTGAGCCTCAAGTAAAAGACCGTTTTTCTTATCCTTACCTGTCAGGTCCACAACGACGCCTCCCTTATTGGTCTTAGTAGCCTTAAAACCGAGCTTTTCAAATTCTTCCTTCACCCAGTTTGCGGCTTCTTCGGTATAACCTGTAGGTGAATCAATATTAAGAAGTTTCGTGGTCTCTTCCACTATAAAATCTGTGTATTTGTTTAATTGTACTTTTTTCATGTTCGCATCTCCTGTCCAAAATATTTAGTCTACATAAGTATATACCTTTATTACGAAAAATGCGCCAAAAATCACACATCTGTCACCTGAAATTAAGGATTTTCTTAAGATTCTTAAGTTTCCGCATTTTTCCTTAATATTTTCTTAATTCGCTTTTCTTTTCAATCCTACTCTGATATATTCGCTTGTGCAGTCAATTTCTCAGACTTGCATTTCATTTGGCAGATTGCCAATTTCCCCAGACTTTACCGGTATTGTTAAGTTATAAAATTAGTTTGAAAGGAAAAGAATGGAAAATAAGAATTATAAATTCATGTCTGCCAAAGGCAGACTTCAATACAACATGACTAATGACTATATGTTTCGTATAGTTCTGCAGAAAGACCGCGAAACTTTGATCGGACTTATATGCTCTGTTTTGCATTTGTCCAGAGATGAAGTTGATGATGTGATTATTGAAAATCCCATCACCCCGGGCGAAGCTATTGATGATAAGGAATATCAGCTTGATATCTACGTATCTCTCAATAACAACACCTATATAAACCTTGAGATGCAGGTACTAAACTATAACAACTGGCCTCTGCGCTCTCTTGCATATCTAAGCCGAAAATTCGACAACCTCCACAGAGGCGAGGATTACTCTGTAATTAAACCCGTTTATCAGATTGGCTTTTTGGACTTTACTTTGTTCGAAGACCATCCTGAATTTTTCGCAAGATATCAGATGCGAAACGCTCGTGACGGCTATCTTTATACTGACAAGTTCAATCTTCTGGTGGTAGAATTAAATCACACAGATATGGCATCAGACGAAGATAAACAGTACGGTATTGATGTCTGGGCAAGACTTTTCAAAGCCAATAGCTGGGAGGAAATCAAGATGATCACAAAGAATAATCCTTCACTTAGTTCTACAGCTGAATCAATTTATTTATACAACTCCGATGAGCAGGTTCGTGAGCTGTGCAGAAGGCGTGAGGACGCCATAGCACACGAAGCTTTCCAGAAGAAAAAGATTGAAGAACTGACTTCCGAGAATGCGTCCCTTACATCTGAAGTCGAGTCTCTTTCCTCTAAGAACATATCTCTTGTCTCTGAGAACGAATCCCTTGTCTCTGAGAACGAATTACTACACTCTGCTATTTCTGATAGAGATGCAAAATTGCAAAAGTATATAGAATTATATGGTGATTTGGATCAATAAATACAGTGCATTTATACCTCATTAAGAAAGGGGCTGTGAAATAATAAGCCCATGAAAAAAAGAGAAGTAATAGCTGGAAACAGCCGATTACTTCTCTTTTTTCATGGTAAAATATTACCATGAACAATCAAACCAATTCTTATAATACTATAAATCAGGGCGTTTTACCATTTTTTATTTCAGATTGCTTGGATATCTGTGATCCGGTTTTTACTTTTGACGAACTCGTGGGAGGCATGAATCTTGAAAAGTATCTGAAAAATGTGCCAGAGCATAAGCTTGGCAGAATCAGATATAATCCAGTCAAAATGCTGAAAACCGTACTATTCGGTTTTATGAGTGAAGGATATATTTCACTAAGAGGACTTCAAGAAAACTGTAGGGTTAACATTCGATTTATGTATCTTATGGACAGAGAAACTCCTTCTTACAGAACCTTCAGCTATTTCATAAACGATGTGTTGAAGGATTCAATAGAGGATATTTTCAATGATATTAATCAGGAAATATTCAGCAGGCATAAAGTTGACCTGAATCATCTTTATATTGATGGTTCGAAGTTTGAAGCTAATGCTAACAAATATACTTGGGTATGGAAGAAG
>NZ_AUJJ01000017.1:0-126669 GCF_000424165.1 Butyrivibrio sp. AE3006
CCAAATTTACTATGCGCGGTTCCGTACAGTTATTGGGCTTTGACTTGTCTAGTAGCCTTACCCCCATATCAACATAGCCTCATATATGGTTTCTGTTCGTAAGGTCGGAGATTTGCCTACACCTTCCTTCAGATTCCCCTCACGTTAACGTGGTTATACCACGAAAGGACACCCTTGGTGTACAGCTATGCCCTTCCCACTGTCGGGCGGGCTAGGGACTTTCACCCATTAGAAACGTGCGCCGTCGGGCACACTAGAAAAAGGGCCATGTGCCATTCTTGGCACAAAGCCCTCTAAAGTCTTTTATAGGCAAAAATATCTTATCATTAATGTACCTAATGTCAATAAATATACCCTATTTTTTCATAAGTATTAAGAAATTATCTACAGGTGATATAAGCTTTGCCTACTTTACAATTCCATTTTTTATCTAATCTATCAAGCTAATATAATGTAAATTAAATACATATTTGGGCTGTTTCCTGTCTACAACTTTGAAAAAAATTCCTCCTGCTTTAGTAATGTTTACAGTCCTTTTAGCTTTTTCCCCTTTAGCAAATTTGTATTGCGGTTTAAGTTTTACCGTTATTTTCTTTTTACCTTTAATCATTTTAAATTTGCTACTATCCCAATAGCCGGGGGTATTAGTTTTATCAAAATAGCGGGTAATATTGATGTTTCCGACTTTGACTAAGGCAAAAGGATTTTGATATTTTTTAACATAGTAATGATCTTCAGAGACTTTATTCCAAACATCATCTATTTTCTCATAATGCACAAGGGTTGCTTTTCCGGGGCCAACAGCACGTACTTCGTACGACCCTTCACAGCTACTAAAAAAATTTAATGATGGTGAGTAAATCTTCACAACATTTTCATTTGTTGAATTATACTGATCTAATTGTAACCATCCCCTTTGTCTGGAAGCTATAAATTTCTGTTTATAATACTTTGATGATGGCTTAAATAGCCATTCTCCGATATACCTTGTCTTAACCTCGGCTTTTGACTCTATTGAAGTCGTACCCAAGACAATGAACACTGTCATTAAACTTAATACCACACATATCATTTTCTTATACAATTTCATATCAGTATTTCTCCCTTCTGTATTATTTGAAGCAAAAATATTGAGACAACATGAATTATATAAGACAATTATATAATAATATTTTGAAAAAATAATTCATGCCGCTAATTTGTCATTGACAAAAAAGTGGCATGAATTATAAATATCATTTAAAATTTATAAAATCTTTCATAAAGCGATAAACGAACTTCGTTAAGCATTAGGTTAAATCAAATGGAATGAATAAAAAGTCCGCTGAGAAGCTTGGGTTCAAACCAGGTAGACTTAGGTGGCATAAGCCTTCCTGCATCTGCTACGGCAAAAAGCTCATGGATATCTGTGGGATACATAGCAAATGCAAGTACGCAGTCATTCTGACATCGCTTTTCAAGCTCTGATAATCCGCGGATACCTCCTACAAAATCAATTCTGGGATCGTTCTTAGGATCGCTGATATTAAGAAGAGGTGTAAGTACATTGTTCTGCAAAATACTTACGTCAAGACCATCTACTGCATCACTGCTCTTTATATTTTCATGGGCATTTAGTCTGTACCATTTGCCACCAAGAAGCATTCCCATCTCGCACTTCTTCGAAGGCTTAACAGCGGAGTTTTCCGGAACTACATCAAATTTTTCCTCGATCTTTGCAAGGAATTCTTCCTCGGTCATTCCGTTTAAATCCTTAATCACACGGTTATAATCCATGATCATAAGCTCACTGTCAGGGAAAAGAACTGATAAGAAGAAATCATATTCCTTGTTGCCGTTAGCTTCAGGATCAGCCTCTCTTCTCTTTTTTGCAACCTTAACAGCTGAAGCGCATCTGTGATGGCCGTCTGCGATATAAATAGCATCCATTCCCTTAAAAGCGTCAGCAATGGCAGATACTTCATCATCTCTATCAATAATAAACACGCGGCTCTTTATACCATCCTTGGTAACAAAGTCATATACAGGCTTATCCTCAGCCTTGACTCTGTTCATGACTTTTCTGATAGTCTCATCTTCTCTATAACATAAGAAAATGGGACCTGTCTGAGCATCGCAGGAATCAACGTGATGGATTCTGTCAGCTTCCTTCTTGGCAAGTGTATTCTCGTGCTTCTTGATTACGTTGTTTTCATAGTCATCCACGCTGCTGCAAGCAACAATTCCTGTCTGAACTCTTCCGTCCATTGTCTGCTCATAGAGATAATAGCAGGGCTTTTCCTCATGAACAAAGGTACCGTCCTGGATTTTCTCCCAAAGCATATCATGTGCTTTCTGATACACCTCTTCAGAATACATGTCATAGTCTTCAGGAAACTGAGTTTCAGGTCTGTCTATCGCAAGGAAAGACATAGGTTCTCTCATGACCTCTGCTCTTGCTTCCTCTCTGTTATAAACATCATAAGGAAGTGCAGCCACTCTGTCTGCTATATCTGTTCTTGGTCTGTATGCTGCAAATGCTCTGATATCTGCCATCTGTTCACCTATACATCTTTTCTTACAACACGAACTCTTATTACGCCGTCAATTTTCTCGCATTCTTTTACAAGATCATCGGAGATTGAAGATTCAACATCAATCATTGTGTACGCATAATCGCCCTTGGACTTATTTACCATGTTTGCAATGTTATAGCCGGCATTACCCATAACATTTGTAAACTGACCGATCATACCAGCAACATTCTTGTGAATGATTGTAATTCTGGGAAGTGTACAGATTCCCATCTCGCAACGAGGCATATTAACTGCATTAACGATATTACCGTTTTCAAGGTAATCCTTCATCTGGATTACAGCCTTAATCGCACAGTTGTCCTCTGACTCCTCTGTTGAAGCTCCAAGGTGAGGAATTACGATACATCCGTCATGACCTGCAGTTACAGTGTTCGGGAAATCTGTAACATACTTTCTGATCTTACCGGAGTTGATACCTGAAAGAATATCTGTCTCATTGCAAAGGATATCTCTTGCAAGATTCAGAATGATAACACCCTTCTTCATCTTGGCAATAGCCTCAGCATTAACCATTCCCTTTGTGTTATCCAGGGCAGGAACATGAATTGTGATGATATCGCACTTTGAATAAATATCATCTACATTAGTAACGTGCTTAACATCTGAGCTAAGGCTCCATGCTGCATCTACTGAAAGATACGGATCATATCCATAAACTTCCATACCAAGATTTCTTGCTGCATTTGCTACTCTAACGCCGATTGCTCCAAGACCGATGATACCAAGCTTTTTACCTGCAATCTCAGTACCTGCAAACTTCTTCTTGGTCTTCTCAGTAAGCTTTGCAATCTCAGGATCGCCTGCATTTGCTCTAACCCATTCAACGCCTCCGATGATATCACGGGATGCGATAAGCATTGCTGCGATAACCATCTCCTTTACACCGTTTGCGTTTGCACCGGGAGTATTGAAAACAACGATACCCTCATCAGCACATCTGTCACAGGGAATGTTGTTAACACCTGCACCTGCTCTTGCGATAGCAAGGAGGTTCTCAGAAAACATCATTTCATTCATGTTGGCACTTCTTACAAGAACGCCATCTGCATCGTCGATGTTATCTACAGCCTGGTACTGCTCTGTGAAATTATTAAGACCAATCTTTGCGATGGGATTTAAGCATTTATATTTGAACATTTCGTCTCCTCTCATGTTAAACACTGTTTTTCCGGTTATAACCGAATTATTTTTAAATTCAATCCTTGCTTATGAATTTGCCTTTTCGAAGCTCTCCATGAAGTCAACAAGCTTCTGTACGCCTTCCTTAGGCATAGCATTGTAGATACTTGCTCTCATACCGCCTACAGATCTGTGACCCTTAAGGCTTACAAGTCCGTTTGCTGTAGCTTCTGCAATGAACTTCGCATTGAGATCTTCGCTGTCTGTGATGAAAGGAACGTTCATAAGAGATCTGTCCTCTGCTCTTACAGTGCCCTTGAACATCTTGCTGTTATCAAGGAAATCATAGAGGATAGCAGCCTTCTCTTCATTTCTCTTCTTCATCTCTGTGAGACCGCCCTGCTCCTTAAGCCATTTGAACACAAGACCGCACATGTAAATAGCCCAGCAGTTAGGTGTGTTATAAAGAGATCCGTTATCAGCCTGAGTCTTCCACTTAAGCATTGTAGGAACGAAATCCGGAACATCATCTCTGATAAGATCTTCTCTGATGATGCTGATTACAAGACCTGCAGGTCCTACATTCTTCTGAACGCCACCGTAGATTACGCCGTAATCATTAACATTTACAGGCTCAGAAAGGAAACAGGAGGAAACATCAGATACAAGGATATGGCCCTTGGTATTAGGAAGCTTCTTAAACTTTGTTCCATAGATTGTGTTGTTCTCGCAGATATAAACATAGTCTGCATCTTCGGGAATAGCCAGATCTGAACAATCCGGAATATAAGAAAATGTCTTATCAGCACTTGAAGCTACTTCAATAGCCTCACCGTACTTCTTAGCCTCAGCCATAGCCTTCTTAGCCCACTGACCGGTTACAATGTATGCTGCCTTCTTATTCTGCATAAGGTTCATGGGAACTGCAGCGAACTGCTGGCTGGCACCGCCCTGAAGGAATAATACCTTGTAATTATCAGGGATATTCATAAGGTCTCTGATATCCTGCTCTGCTGTCTGTATAACCTGATCAAAGGTCTTGGATCTGTGGCTCATCTCGTTGATGGACATACCACAACCATTATAATCAAGCATCTCAGCAGCTGCCTGCTTCAAAACTTCCTCCGGCAATACTGCGGGGCCTGCACTAAAATTGTAAACTCTGGACATTGTTCTCTCCTCCTGAAAAAATTTCAAAAAACAAAATTGATTTTTAAATTATTTATTCCACTCTATTCTCATTTTTATTTTTTGTCAACTATGTATTCGGTAATTAATGTTATTTTATTATTTTAAGGAATGAAAAACACAAAAAATAGTCCCCGAACGGGAACTATTTTGATAGATTATTGGTTATTATTTTAATAAAACAATAGTACCGGAACGCCCACTTCTACACTGTTATAAAGGATTTCCATCTTTTCCAGCGGGGAATTTATACAGCCATGAGATCCTGAATGTTTATATATCTCACCGCCAAATTCTTTTCTCCAGGTTGCGTCATGAATGCCTACTCCTTTATTTACTCCAAGCCAATAATTTACGTAAGACGCATAGTCTGCACCACGTAATATTGTGTGATATCGCTTATTATAAACATGAAATAATCCTGTTGGAGTGCTTCTTCCTGCTCCTGTGTTTCCGGTTACAACATCATATTCCAGGGATAATTTTCCATCTTTGTAGTAGCTAAGATGCTGTTTGCCCATGTCAATGATTATGTATTCATTGCCCAGTTCTTTAGCATCAATCTCGAAGCTTTTCTTTGGAGCCTCAACCATAAGCTCTGCATTTTCACCGGAAGCAAAGGCTTCTAAGAAATCCTCAAATTTCTTATCCTTATCAAAGAACTGTCCGTCCTTACTGCCACTTACAAATATTGTTCCCTGACCTGTCTTTTGATATGCTGCAATATCATGCTCTGTATCAAATTCCATGATCTTTTTGGAGTAATAATCATATAATTTGGAGCAGCTTATTATAAGATTTCCCTTAGAATCCACAACAAATTCATTCTCAACTCCGTAATCGTAAGGGAATTTACCAACCTTTCCATCATAGATAAAGCGTCCAAGTGATGGATTATCCTCTGATAATTCTTCATCCTTTGCCTTATCCAAATCCTGCAAGGTCACAGCGTATTCAGCAAATTCCTTGCCTGAAAAGCTTATACTCTTATCAAGCATTGTGATGGACATGCTGCGTTTTTGAAGTTCATCCAGCTTTTCATAGAGCTCTTTTACCGCAAGATCATTTTCTGTAGGAGTCATTTTGACATAACACTCAGGATCGTTACTTAAATCCAGCTCATACTCTCTATTATGAACAGCCTCGTTTACTTTTCTGAAAAAGACCTCGAAGACAGGCTTATTTCTCTCGTTGTTAACAAGATAATAGCCCTCATCTCCGTGTCTTAATTCGTATATTTCTTCACCGGTATCTTCAAAAATAGACCATCTCTCAAGAGACTTTCTGAGCTTATCCTCATCGATACTGATATTTCCTATGATATCCCTGTCTCTTGAAGTAAACAGATTTATTCCCCATGCAAGAGGATTCTGATTATCAAGTATGTTTTGAAGCTCGTTCTTATAATCTGCTTCGTAGCCAATAGTAGTTCCGTCAACAAAATATTTGGAACCATCCTCCGCAGTTAAAAGAATTCCACTATAAAGCGATGAATTCTTCAGCTCGCGATTTACCTGATCAATAGATTTCCCCGTACAGTAAACCCTGTTTACCCAGGTCCCGTATGAAAAGCTGCCTTCGTAATAGTAGCCCATCATAACATAGAGACCCGCAAATACTAATACTGACAAAAACAGTATTATGTATAAAATCCCCCTCTTTGTCATACCTTTCCTTTTAGAGTCAAATTATGCTCTATCCTTTCCTGCAAGATCCTTTGCATCGAAGGCTTCACTGATTGAAGCACCCGGTGAAACCATAGGGAATACCTTTTCATCGGGATCGATGGCAATATCAAGAAGAACAGGTCCCTTTGCTGCAAGAGCCTTCTTAAGTGCAGGCTCTACCTCATCCTTCTTCTTTACTCTGATGGCCATACAACCAAGACCTTCAGCAACTTTGCAGTAGTCTACCTTATCCGTAAGGATAGTATTTGAATAATGCTGGTTGTAATAGAGATTCTGCCACTGTCTTACCATGCCAAGCACCTGGTTGTTGATCACAACCTCGATGATATGGATATCATATCTGCTGGCAGTAGCAAGCTCGTTCATATTCATTCTAAAGCAGCCGTCACCTGCAATATTTATAACTGTCTTATCAGGCATACCAACCTTAGCTCCGATGGCAGCTCCAAGGCCGTAACCCATTGTACCAAGTCCGCCGGAAGTCAGGAAGGTTCTGGGATGCTTATACTTATAAAACTGTGCAGCCCACATCTGATGCTGACCAACGTCTGTAGAAATGATGGCATCGCCACCCGTAAGCTTATCAATAGTCTCTATAACATAAGGACAGTTAAGAGTAGACTTGTCATAAGCAAGAGGGAATTTCTTCTCATACTCCTTGATATGGCTGATCCACTCTGCATGATTAAGCTGAGTAAGCTTATCATTAAGAATTGAAAGTACTTCCTTCAGATCACCGACGATTGAAAAATCCGCATGGATATTCTTATTGATCTCAGCAGCATCTATATCGATTTGAAGTACCTTTGCTTTTCTTGCAAAAGTCTTGGCATTACCAATTACTCTGTCAGAGAAACGTGCGCCTAAAGTAATAAGCAGATCGCACTCACTCACACCAAAATTTGAGGTCTTTGTACCGTGCATTCCGATCATGCCGGTATAGAGGCTGTGATGGCCGCTAAATGCCCCCTTACCCATAAGGGTATCGCAAACCGGGGCCTGGATTCTCTCAGCAAAAGTAAGAAGCTCCTTATCTGCTCCAGAAATTACTGCGCCGCCGCCCACATAGATGAAGGGTCTCTTGGCATGCTCAATCATCTTGATAGCAGTCTTTATGTCATCAGAATTAAACTTAAGCTCTTCTTCCTTCTCTACAGGCTTATAGGGCTTATAATCACATTTATTTGCAGTAACATCCTTGGTAATATCAACTATTACAGGGCCGGGTCTTCCGCTTCTTGCAATATCAAAGGCCTTTCTGATGGTGTCAGCAAGATTCTTTATGTCCTTAACAATATAACCATGCTTGGTAATAGGCATGGTTATGCCTGCTATATCCACCTCCTGGAAAGTATCCTTTCCAAGAAGCGGCAGATTAACATTACATGTAATTGCAACCATAGGCACAGAATCCATATAAGCCGTAGCAATTCCTGTAACAAGATTGGTTGAACCGGGACCACTTGTAGCAAGACATACTCCTACCTTGCCTGTAGCTCTTGCATATCCATCGGCTGCATGTGCAGCACCCTGCTCATGAGATGTAAGAATGTGCTTTATAACATCCTGCTGTTTGTATAATTCGTCATAAACATTAAGTATGGTTCCGCCCGGATATCCGAAAACAGTGTCAACGCCCTGCTCTTTAAGGCATTCTAAAACTATCTGTGCTCCTGTAAGCTGCATAAAACAGTACTCCTTTATCTAATTCTTATAATTATCTATTCTGATTAATGTCGAGAATTGCTCCCCTGTTGCCACTGGTAACCATCTTCTCATATCTTGCAAGATAACCTGTTGTAATCTTGGGTTCTCTGGGCTGCCATTTAGCTCTTCTCTGCGCAAGCTCTTCATCTGATACCTTCATATCAAGCTTATTATTATTGATATCGATTGAAATGATATCGCCCTCTTCAACAAGTGCAATAGGTCCGCCAACTGCAGCCTCGGGAGATACGTGTCCGATAGATGCTCCTCTGCTTGCACCTGAGAAACGACCATCTGTAATAAGAGCTACAGATGCTCCAAGTCCCATACCTGCAATAGCTGATGTAGGATTAAGCATCTCTCTCATTCCGGGACCCCCCTTAGGTCCTTCATATCTGATAACAACCACATCACCTGCCACAATCTTGCCACCAAGGATAGCTGCAATGGCATCCTCCTCACAGTCAAATACTCTTGCAGGTCCTTCATGTACCATCATCTCAGGTACAACAGCAGATCTCTTAACGATACCTGTATCGGGAGCAAGATTTCCTTTAAGTACAGCAATACCACCATTAGGCATATATGGATTATCAATAGGTCTGATAACTTCAGGATCAAGATTCTGAACGCCCTTAATATTCTCCCCTACTGTTTTGCCTGTACAAGTGATAAGGTCAGTATTTATAAGATTTTTCTTTGCAAGCTCAGCCATAACTGCATAGATGCCGCCTGCTTCATTAAGATCTTCCATATATGTAGGACCTGCAGGTGCAAGGTGACAAAGGTTAGGAGTTCTGTCAGAAATCTCATTTGCCATCTCCATATCTATTTCTATTCCTGCTTCATGAGCGATTGCAGGGATATGAAGCATTGTGTTTGTAGAGCATCCAAGAGCCATATCCATAGCAAGAGCATTGGTAAACGCTTCCTTGGTCATGATATTTCTGGGACGAATGTTATTCTTAACAAGCTCCATAATCTGATAACCTGCTTTTTTCGCAAGTCTGATTCTTGCTGAATAAACAGCAGGAATTGTTCCGTTTCCTCTAAGGCCCATACCGATGGCTTCTGTAAGGCAGTTCATTGAGTTAGCTGTGTACATACCTGAACAGGATCCGCATGTGGGGCATACCTTTTCCTCAAACTCAGTAAGCTCCTCCTCTGTCATTTTGCCTGCTGAATAGGTTCCAACAGCTTCAAACATTGAACTCAGTGAACGCTTTTTACCATTAACTCTGCCTGCCATCATAGGACCACCGGAACAGAATATGGTAGGTATATTTACTCTAGCCGCAGCCATAAGGAGTCCCGGAACATTTTTATCACAGTTGGGAATCATAACCATTCCATCAAAAGCGTGAGCCATAGCAAGACATTCTGTGCTGTCAGCTACAAGATCTCTTGTTACAAGAGAATACTTCATTCCCACATGTCCCATTGCAATACCGTCACAAACAGCAATTGCAGGTACAATAACAGGCATACCGCCTGCTTCAGCAACGCCAAGCTTAACTGCCTGTGCTATTCTGTCGAGCTCCATATGACCGGGAACAATATCACTCTGAGAGCTTACAATACCAATAAGAGGCTTTTTTCTCTCCTCTGCCGTAAAACCAAGTGCATTAAACAGACTTCTGTGTGGTGCCTGCTGTAAGCCTTCCATAACGCGATCACTATTCATAAAATTTCACCTACCCTTTCTGTAAATTAGTACTTAAGAAATTCAAAAATCTCATCTCTTATACAAGACAAAATCTTCATTCTCGTAAAAAATATAAAACTCTGAATTTATGTAATCCCAAGGAAGTGTCTCATAGGTCTGATAGAATTTCCAATTATCAGGACCATCATAACCTTCTTTCATCATGTTACGGTCAACAAGGACATAATCACAGTCCAAGGGATCTGTGTTGGTGCATTCTATATCCCATCCGAATTTCAGAAGATATTCCTGATCACAATCGAGAACACATAATTTCTTATTTTCACTGGGATTCATTACATAAAGTGCGTTGTAACAACTGGTCTCCCTGTCACCAAGCTGAGCAAAGTATGCTGTATTAAGAAACATCATTACCGAAAATACCGCCATCAGAATAACCGGTATTATCGGAAGTATTTCATAAATCACGAGTGATTTAAGTTTATCTTTAAAGATTTCATTTATCCTAAGATACAGATGCTCGACCACTACCGCAGAACATGCAGCAGTTATAAAACCAAGATAACTGAACACTCTGTAATAAGGTAACTTAGCCTGCAATATCAGCAATATCAAAAATCCGTTTGCATTCATTATTATAAGCAGACTGAAGATTGTACGACTGTTTTCAAAATGCCTTATACACTCTACCCCAAGAATTATAAGTCCAAGAAAAACAATTAAAGCTGTAACTCCAGGGTTAACAGGATACATATAGCTGGTCAGAGTCTGCAACCAGAAATTCAGCTGTCCAATATATCCATTCCTTGGAACACTCTGAATATATGGCTGAGAAAGCATATACTCGATACCTCTAATGGCTGCCTTAAATGGATGTCCAAGTATAAGCTTCACATGGCTCATTCCATAATAAATACTCGCTTCGTCCTTCACCAATAAATTGGAACCTATAGCAAGCCATATAACGGCATATAGTACAAAAACAATAGCTGCTGCTATAAGTCCTGCTGTAATAAAGCTTCTCAGCTTTTTATAATATCTGTTATTCCACTTTTTACCCTTGGCATCGTTGGAACGGATTCCGTTTATTATAAGAAAAAGCCCTGTGGCAAAACAGGTGGGTATCACCCAATAAATGCTGCTTGGAATTGTATATAATCCAAGAATCAGTGTTATCGCAAATTTTACAAAATCCATTTTCACGATGTTTTCTGATTTGCAGATAACGATTATCTCTCTTATGCAAAACAAAAAGCATGTAGTTGCAAGAGTGTATCCTCTTCCCTGTACAGAAAGATCATTTACAAGGAGGCATGTGAAGTATAAAAGCATCGCTCCGTAGGATATCCAGTTACTTACAAAGCGTCTGCATATTCTATATACAATGAAAGGATTAAGTACCGCACATACAAAAGATATCCCTCTAAGGCCTACATAAGGATTCCCAAACAGATCGAGTATAGAAGATAAAACTGAATACCCTACATGATTATTGGGAAGTGGCCAGTGAATAGCAGCATATATCGGACCTCTGCTTATGAAATAATTGTAAGTATAAAGCTCGTCGTACCAGGGAGTAATATAAGCAACACGCCAAATATAATAAAACGCCATAAGTATCAGCGTAAGAACCACCGCCATATCGACAGGTTCTGTGGGCAGATAATTATATAAGCCTATATACGATTCATTATCATTTGATTCTCTCGCCAATCAAATCTCCCATCCTGCGGCATCCGCATCTCTTATCTTCAGAAATATTCTCACCGGCTCTTATAAGATCGCCGGTTCTGTAGCCATCTGCAAGAGTCTGTCTCACTGCTTCCTCAATTGCATCAGCTTCCTTCTGTAATCCGAAGCTGTATCTAAGCATCATAGCTGCAGAAAGTATTGTAGCTATAGGATTAGCAAGATCTTTTCCTGCAATGTCCGGGGCACTTCCATGGCTGGGCTCATAGAGTCCAAACTTAGTCTCATTGAGGGAACTACTGGGAAGCATTCCGATAGACCCTGTGATCATGCTGGCTTCATCAGATAAAATATCACCAAACATATTCTCAGTAAGTACCACGTCAAACTGTGAAGGATCCTTAACAAGCTGCATTGCTGCATTGTCCACAAGCATGTGACTAAGCTCTACTTCAGGATAGTCCTTTGCTACCTCGTTAACTACTTTTCTCCAAAGTCTCGAAGAATCAAGTACGTTAGCCTTATCTACGCTTGTAACCTTCTTATTTCTAAGCATTGCGATATCAAAAGCCTTGATTGCTATTCTTCTGATCTCACTTTCCTTGTAAACAAGGGTATCGGTTGCAACAAGCTCTCCATCTACCTCAGTGGTATTTCTGTCACCAAAATAGAGTCCGCCTGTAAGCTCTCTCATAATTAAAAGATCGAACCCTTTCTCAGATGTCTCATCCTTTAAAGGGCAAGCGTCCTTAAGCTGCTCATACAAGAAAGCAGGTCTTAAATTTGCAAATAAATTAAGGGATTTCCTTATTTTCAAAAGACCGGCTTCCGGTCTGAGTGAAGGCTCAAGCTTATACCAGGGAGATGTAGAAGTATCTCCGCCGATAGAGCCCATAAGAACTGCATCAGAATTCCTGCAGGTTTCAATTGTCTCATCAGTAAGGGGCACACCATATGCGTCAATGGAACAGCCACCCATGAGAACATCAGTGTAAACTATTTCATGTCCGTATTTCTTGCAGGTTATATCAAGTACCTTTTTTGCTTCAGCAACAATCTCCGGTCCGATTCCGTCACCGGGAATACAAGTTATATTAAGTCTCATACCATTTCCTCCCCAAAAATGATAATCAAAAGCCTATGTACCAAATACTTATGAAAAAGCCGGCAAAAAAGATAATGCCGGCTTATATACTTTATAATACGAATCCGTATCAGATTCTCTTTACAAAAATTACTTCTTTTCATCCTTAGAAGCACTTGAAACTGCATCCTCAGGCTTCTCAACCTCAACGATTGCTTCCTTAACCATAGGGATACGGCAGTTCTTGTTGTTACCAAACTCAACGATAACAGTAGCTGACTCTTCGTCGATGTCAATAACTGTTCCGATGAAGCCGCCTGTTGTTCTAACGCTGTCACCAACAGCAAGCTGCGAAAGAAGCTGTGCCTTCTGCTTCTGTTCCTTACGCTGAGGACGAAGCATGATGAAATAAAGCGCTGCGAAAATAGCTACGTAAACAAGTATAATGATAAGTCCGCTACCACCTGTAGCAGCCTGAGCATCCAGTAGCATTAAATTATTAAAGTTCATATAATCCTCCCAATTCCATTTAGTAATATTTTGAACATATTTAGTATCTTACAATTAATGAAGACTTAAAACAAGAGTTTTAACCCTTTTTCCATCCTTTGGCTATATCGTAGCGCTCGCCTGTGATCTCACTGTCATATTCCATGAAGCCGTCAAGCATCTCCTTTTTAAAGGATGCATATCTGCCATCTTCCAGTGCTTTTCTGATATCAGCCATAAGATGATTATAGAAATAAAGATTGTGCAAAACGCAAAGTCTCATACCAAGCATCTCGTTGGATTTAAGAAGATGTCTGATGTAAGCCCTCGAATATCTTCTGCAGGCAGGACATCCGCAGCCTTCCTCGATCGGTCTGTCATCAAGCTCATATTTAGCATTTAGAATATTAAGGTGTCCCTTCTTAGTGTAAAGGTGTCCGTGTCTTCCGTTTCTGCTGGGATATACGCAGTCAAAGAAGTCTATTCCCCTGTCCACAGCTTCGAGAATATTGGCAGGTGTTCCAACTCCCATAAGATATGTAGGCTTTGCCTCAGGCAAATAAGGAACAACCGTATCGAGCACATGATACATCTCTTCGTGAGTCTCACCAACAGCAAGACCGCCTACGGCATAACCGTCAAGATCCATCTCTGAAATTCTCTTGGCATGTTCAATTCTGATATCATCAAAGATCGCACCCTGATTTATTCCAAAGAGCATTTGATTTTTGTTGATGGTATCAGGAAGGGAATTAAGTCTGTCCATCTCCTTTTTGCATCGCTCAAGCCATCTTGTAGTTCTGTCAACGGACATTTGCACATATTCATGATCAGCTCTTGCAGAAGGACATTCATCAAATGCCATTGCTATTGTAGATGCGATATGAGACTGAATCCTCATGCTCTCCTCAGGTCCCATAAAAAGCTTGTGCCCATCAATATGGGATCTGAAATACACGCCTTCTTCCTTGATCTTTCGGTTTTCAGATAATGAAAATACCTGGAATCCACCGGAATCCGTAAGGATCGGAACCTTACAATCCATGAACTTGTGAAGTCCGCCCATCTTGTAAATAACATCATCGCCGGGACGAAGATGCAGATGATAGGTATTTGATAAAACAACCTGTGTGCCTATCTGTTCAAGATCCTCAGTGGATACTCCGCCTTTAATTGCAGCAACAGTTGCTACATTCATAAATACAGGGGTCTGAATCACTCCATGAACGGTGTGGAATTCGCCCCTCTTTGCTCTTCCTTCTTTTTTAATAAGTTTGTACATAGTTCCTCACATTCAAATGCATTTTTAGCAAGATAAAAGGCTGCCGAAAAAAGGCAGCCCCATAACTTTAGTCATACAAGTAATTATCCCAAAATTCCTCAAGACAGAGATTCTCATCATGCATTATAGTCGCAGCAGCAGTTCCCACATATCTGAAATGCCACGGCTCATACTCGATACTTGTGATATTCTCCTTGCCCTGAAGATATCTTACTACAAAACCGTATTTATAGCTATTATTTGCAAGCCATTGTCCCTCAGGTGTATCACCAAAGCCCTCATCAAGCTCGTAATAATCACCTGTAACGATATCAAAAGCAAGACCTATCTGATGTTCTGATGAACCGGGTACTGTAACTGCTTGAGATGACATATTGTAGGCATCCATATAGGAAAGTCCGGCTTCCATGTAGTACTTGATCTTCCTGTCAAACAGTCCTTCCTGTCTCTCGCTGTCACGATAAGGTGAACAGATAACAAGTCTTATTCCGTCATCAGAAGCAGCCTTGAGCATAGCCTTCAAAGGAGCTATAACTCTCTCATCACATTTCATCGTAGAATTGATATCCCCAAGAGGGAATGTGTAATCCTCAGGAATCGGATGCTGCTTATTTACCAAAATAAGCTTCCAGTCATCTGTACTGAATTCATTGTCCTCAGAATCATCGATCTCCTCGATGTTCTCTTCCTCGATATCATCAAAATCAATATCTTCGGAACTAATCTGTGCATCTGTAGCCTCTTCATACTCAGAAGCCACTGCGTCAGGGCTTGCCATAATAGAAGGATCAACCTCCACAAGCTCTGCCAACTCCGCATCAGATTCTCCCTCGCTCACAGCAAGTGTATCAGATGTGTAATAATTCTCGCTTTCATTTTCTGTTTCATTAAAATCCGAAACAAAGCTTATATTCAAAGCTATCGCTTCAGGATAAGTAAAACTACTGCTTGCCACAAAGAAAAACAAAACGCTGGCAAGACAGCTGAATCTTTTTGCATTATGCGCAAAGTAAAGTCCCAGATCATAAACTGTCAGGACAACTATTGCATAAGCCATGCCGATGAACTTTAATCTCTTATGCTTAATGCTAAAAGAGCGGACCCTGTCTATGACCTTATCCCGAAAGGTCGGTCCCATCTGTAAGTTTCTAGCTCGCACCTCTTTAACCTCATAGAAAATAATATACATAGTTATTATAACTCGTTGAAATAAAATAACAACAAAAAATTAAGAAATAATTAAGAAATGATTGCAGTGAAATTATATTTATTCATTTTTGTCATATTTTTAGCCTTTTGTTGTAAACATAGATGAATTATGTAAAAATATAAAGAAAAATTTTATTTGACAGGAGCAGATAATGGCAGGATCAAGCTTTGGTAAAAACATTACAGTAACTACTTTTGGTGAATCTCATGGTGTCGCTCTGGGAGCTATTCTTGACGGATTCCCTGCAGGCGTCGAGATAAGCACAGATGATATTCAAAAGCTTTTAGACAGAAGAAAACCCGGCACATCTTCTGTTACAACTCCCAGAAAAGAAAACGACGAGGTTGAGATTTTATCAGGAATTTTTGAGGGTAAGACAACAGGAACTCCTATCGCCATGGTTGTAAGAAATACCTCACAGAGATCATCTGACTACAGTGAGATAGCTTCCTATTACAGACCGGGACATGCAGATTACTGCTTCGATCAGAAATACGGCTTTAGAGATTACAGAGGCGGCGGAAGATCTTCAGGCAGAGAGACTATCGGGCGCGTTGCTGCCGGTGCCATCTGCGAGAAACTCCTCTCTCAAATGGGCATAACCGTAATGGCGTATACAAAATCGATCGGTGATGTGGAGATAGATCCTGCGAAATTCAGCGAGGAACAGATTTATAAATCAGTTACTGCAATGCCTGATGCCGATGCTGATGCGGCTGCAGTTAAACTCATTGAGAAATGCAGAGAAGAAGGCGACTCTATAGGCGGTGTTATTGAGATTCTTATTAAGGGAATGCCTGCCGGAATCGGCGAACCTGTATTTGATAAGCTTGATGCTCTTCTCTCCCACGCACTTATAAGTATTGGTGCATTTAAAGCAGTGGAAATAGGCGATGGAACCCTGGTATCAAAGTTAAAGGGTTCTGAGAATAACGATGCTTTTTGTATTAACGGCTCAAATATAGGCAAAAGCACAAATCACAGTGGCGGAATCCTTGGTGGAATGAGTGATGGCAGCGACATCATTATCAGAGCCCATGTAAAACCCACTCCCAGCATTTCAAGGGATCAGAAAACCGTGAATAACTCAGGTTCTGAGATTGATATCAATATAAAAGGCCGCCATGATCCTGTAGTGGTTCCAAGGGCGGTTGTCGTGGCTGAGTCAATGTGTGCTATTACAATACTCGATCTTCTCATGGAGAATATGCATTCAAAAGCAGACTCAATTATAAATTTTTACAAAAGCTGATTTGATTCATTAAATAAGTATAAAAAATGAGGTCATCCTTTAGATTTGCTAAAGAATGACCTCTTTATTTTCTTTTAATAATCTTTAAAGCTTATGGAATACAATACAGTTAGGTCTGTCTACTAAGAGCTCAGGACCGTTCATTACAAGAGTGTTCTTGTCAAAGTCAACATTGAAGAAGGTCATTGTATTGGATTCCTGATTAAGTGAAACAAGATGTCTGTTATCAGGGAAAAGGCTCACATCCTTAGGATATGCTCCTGAAACAGGAAGCTCGATCTTCTTGGTAAGAAGTCCTGTTTCCTTATCTACACTGTAGATAATTGCATTGTTCTCACCGGCGACAGAGCTTACAAGATAATTGTAATCATCAGAGAACTTAAGCGCACTGCTGGCAACACCGATAGTATCCTGCTCTTCAGAATTCTGTACGGACTGAAGCTCTTCAAATGAAGGTAATCCGTTCTGTTCTGTATATGAATAAATATTTATACTGCACTGCTGCTCGAAAACAACATACAGGAATCTGCCATCCTTAGAGAACTGCATGTGTCTGGGTGAAGACTCCTGATCGCAGTGGATGACATCGATATCAGATATCTTACCGTTTTCCGTATCGAATCTGTATACGTTTACTCTGTCCATTCCAAGGTCAGCAGCAAGAAGATATTTATTATCCTTAGTTACCTTGAGGCACTGAACATGAGGAGTGTGATTTCTTCCTGCGATTGTTCCAAGACCTTTATGGAATTTCTCGTCTGTGATCTCACCGATACTTCCGTCATCATTAAGTCTTAATATTGTTACTTTACCATCGTGATAACCTGCGCAAACCAGGAATTTATCATTCTGATCCATGTTAATATAGCAGCCACGCATACCATTAATGGATGCCTTGTTAAGAATTGTGAGACTGCCGTCTGCTTCAATGTGATATGCTTCAACACCTGCATCCGTGATGGAATACAGAGTCTTACGGTCATGAGAAAGGGCAATATAAGAAGAATTGGTAATATTAACCTTCTCTTTTTCGGTCATTCGACCTTTTTCCAAATCCACGTCATAAATACGGATTCCATAGCTGTCCTTGGATCCTGACGTATAACTGGCAACATATGCAACATACGAATCTTTTTTAGTACTTTTTGCCATAATATCTCACCTCATAGGTTAAAATTTATAACAATATTTTAGCATATATCTCAGTGTCATAAAACAGAATTGTATATTAAATTCTATAATTTCACGCTTATTTTTCAATATTTGCAAGCATACTGTAATTTTTTCTGTAATTACTATTCATCTTTGCACAGTCAAAATAAGAAAGGAACCTTCCAACTCCAAATCTTGTGACAGCAACATGGGCTATGCAGCCCTTATCAAGCACGATTGCGCAGGCTCTGGCCTCATCCTCATTAGCTCCAAGGCAGTATGCCCCGTCATTATATCCAAAGACCACATTTATCTTTTTCTTGATCTGGAGCTTCTGTGAAGGTGATGTGGGAATTCTGACGCCCGTTCCGATTATCTGTGCAAAATCATCCAATAGCGGCTTCATATGATTGGCTCTTCTTGAAAGAGTCATCACAGCCTCCGACTTATTATGGAAAATATAGTGTATATCAGGTCTCTTTGCGTAAATAGCTTTGTGAATGATCTTTACTCTCTCTGGAGTATCCTTATCAATGTATTTAATTTCGCCGTTTTCAATATAGCTGCTGTAGCCATCCTCAATTCCAAATTCGATCTCTGTTCTGCAAATATTGAAAATGTAATTCTTAGAAGCCTTCTCTAATTTAAAAGCTTCATTTATGGCATCATCCGGAGTCCTTCCAAAACTCAGAGCTCCGTGGTTTGACATTATAAGGCTCTTAGCATCTGTATTTTTTTGGATAGCTGTGTATACATTGTCTGCAAGCTTCTTTGTACCCGGAAGTGCATAATCAGCAACAGGGAAAATTATCTTTTTCTCCTTATGTTCAGCCTTCAGCTTACTTTTTCCAAGTGCCCCCACGCAGGTTGCATAGGTCTGATGTGTATGAATGATAAATTCCGCATCAGTTCTTGCTTTATAAACAGCTGAATGTACCATGTACTCACTTGATGGCTTGTACTCTCCTTCAAAGCTTCCATCTTTAATACTAACTATTGGAAGCATTTCCGGAGTAAGATTTTCATATTTGATTCCGCTGGGCGTAATAAGATAATGGTCATCATCGATCCTTGCACTTATATTGCCCCAGGTTCTTACTATGAGCTTTTGCTCTAAAAGTGTAAGGGCCACATCGATGATGTCCTCACGAAGCTTACTTATTTCCTCTTTTGTTTTCATTTACGATTATGGTCTTATCTGACCGTCTCCTATAATTTCATATTTGTAAGATGTGAGCTCCCTAAGGCCCATAGGTCCTCTTGCATGGAGCTTCTGAGTGCTGATTCCTATTTCAGCCCCAAAGCCAAACTGGAAGCCGTCGGTGAATCTGGTGGATACGTTCACATAAACGCAGGCAGCATCAACACCTTTAAGGAATTTATCAGCATTTTCCTTATTCTCTGTGATTATGCTCTCAGAGTGGCCGGTATTATATCTGTTAATGTGAGCAATTGCTTCATCAACGCTCTTAACAGTTTTTACAGATAAAATATAATCAAGATACTCCGTACCAAAATCAGCCTCTGTTGCCTTCTCGGCACCTGGAAGAAGGATTATGGATGACTCATCCGCTCTAAGCTCAACCTTATTCTCCTTCATAGCTTCGCTAAGTCTTGGCAGGAATTTATCCTTTATATTTTCATGAACAACCAGTGACTCTGCAGCATTGCAGACACCTATTCTCTGAGTCTTGGCATTAATTATGATGGGAATAGCCTTATCGATATCTGCATACTCATCGATGTAAATATGGCAGTTACCGCTTCCTGTCTCAATTACAGGGATCTTGCTGTTCTCACATACCATTCTGATAAGTCCTGCGCCGCCTCTGGGGATAATAACGTCAATATATTCCCTCATGGTCAAAAGCTCATTAACAGCGCTTCTGTCTGTAAAAGGAAGAAGCTGTACAAAATCGGGATTAAAGCCGCTTCTGTCTGTTACTCTTCTAATTACCTCAGTAATTGCCTTATTTGAATTAATGGCATCGGAACCGCCCTTTAATATAACAATATTGCCCGCCTTGAAGGTAAGTGCAAAGGCATCTGCCGTTACATTAGGTCTTGATTCATAGATAATACCAATAACGCCAAGGGGTACGCTGACCTTTTTGATATTAAGGCCGTTTTCCAGTGTCCACTCAGAGAGCTTCTCTCCTATAGGATCGGGAAGCTCAGCCACCTGCTTAAGGCCCTCTGCCATGTCCTTTATCCTGGCTTCATTCAGCATAAGTCTGTCAAGAAGGCCTTCATGCATGTTGTTATTTCTGCCATTTTCCGTATCGATATTGTTGGCAGCTATTATCTCTTCTGAAGAAGCTACAAGCTCGTCAGCCACATCGCACAGGACCTTATTCTTCTGTTCTGTAGATAGCTTTATAAGCTCATATTTGGCATCAAAAGCTCTTTTTCCGATTGCTTTTATCTCTGTCTTGATTTCTGAAGCATTTTCACTCATTTTTAATTTCCCCACTGTTGGTGATGATGGCACTCACAGGTATATCCATACTGTTCATATATGGCGTAAGATCATCATCTGTCACTTGAAAATCGTATCCAATTGCTTTGCTCTCTATCATACCATCATGGCTACCATTAAAAAAGCGAATTATATATCTGTCATAGAATCCGGCGCCATAGCCGATGCGATTTCCCTTTTTATCAAAAACAAGTCCCGGAAGAACGATAAAGGTTTTTCTGCCGGTAAAATCATATACTCTGTCATCTGACAAATTCACAGGTTCAGATATGCCATAAGAGCCTTCTTCAAAATCATAGAGACTGTCTACTCTGAAAAACTCCATAAGGTACTTTCTTCTGTCGAGAATTCTTGGACAATACACCTTTTTACCAAGATATAAGGCATGCTCGATTATTCTGTGGGTATCTGCTTCAACATCGGTGCTGCAAAAAATAAGAATGTCCTCTGCATTTTTAAAGGAATCTGAGCTTGTCAGATTATTAAAAATGGCATCATCATATTTTTCTTTTTCAGCTATAGAGAGCTTATTTCTCCTCTCAATCATCTTCCTTCTAAGAAGGAATTTTGCACTGTGATAATGAGTGCCTATGCGCTCAGCAACCTTCATTCCATCCATTGCAGCTGATGTAATTCCGCCTGCATAGCCCGCACCTTCTCCGCAGGGGTAAAGACCATTTATGCCAATAGCTTCAAGGTCTTCATCTCTGTTAATCCTTACAGGGGATGAGGTTCTGGTCTCAACGCCAAGGAATAAAGCTTCATCATCATCAAAACCCTTTATCATCCTGCCAAAGTGCTCCATACCTTCAACAATAGCGCTGTTTATGTTCTCAGGAAGAATCCTGTGGACAGGAGCAAATACATAATCCCCCTTAACGCAGGGCGTATTTCTGTCTGCCTTCGCATGCTTTTTTATTGATGCAAGAACATCATCATCGTCTTTTAAGGCTTTTGTACCTTTCTTAAAATCATCAAAATATTCAACGGGAATTTTGCCATTTCCTGTAGCAAAAGCTTTTTCCTCCAGCCTTCTCTGGAATTCCATACCGGCAAGAACGTCACTGCTACCAAAATCCTTGGTATCAACAGTTACAACTATGGCACTGTTGGCATTTTTACTGTCGCGTCCTGAATAACTCATTCCGTTTACTACAAGTCTGCCTTCCTCGGAAGAAGCATTAACCACATATCCGCCGGGGCACATGCAAAATGAATATACGCCATATCCGGAAGAGCACTGGGCTGTTACCTTATAGGGCGTAGGCGGAAGGCTTACAGGCTCATCTATACCATATTGAGATTTATTTATGATGCTCTGTCTGTGCTCAACTCTAAGTCCCACAGCAAAGGCCTTCTGCTCCATGGTAATACCCTTTTTATGAAGCATCGCAAAGGTATCTCTTGCACTGTGACCTATGGCAAGAACCACGATATCTGAGTAAAACTCCCTGCCATCCTCGCATCTTACGCCGCAGATCTTTTTATCATATTTAAGGCTCCCCTTCCTTGAAGGAACATCCTCAAACAAAAGCTCTGTAGCCTTTGTTTCAAAGAAATATTCACCACCAAGGCTGATGATCCTTTTCCTCATATTCTTAACAACTTTGGTAAGGACATCTGTTCCGATATGTGGCTTAGCATCATAAAGAATATCCTCGGATGCTCCATTTTCCACAAAAATCTCAAGGCATCTATAGCCCTTTCCATCCTTATCCTTAACCATTGTGTTAAGCTTGCCGTCAGAAAAAGTACCGGCACCACCCTCACCAAACTGCACGTTACACTTGGTATTTAGTATGCCTGTTTCCCAGAACTCATTTACAACCTTAACTCTCTCATCAACATCCATTCCTCTCTCAAGGACAATGGGGCTATATCCAGCCTTAGCAAGTTCATAAGCGCAAAAAAGTCCCGCAGGACCGGAACCTATAATGATAGGCTTCTGAGGAGTTACATTTCTCATTAAAGACTCATCAGCTTTGCGCTCATCAGGGAATTTATAACGTTTCTCATTTACCGTCTGAGCATTCTTACAGCCTGATCTCTTCAGAATTTTCTCTTCATTAAGACCGTCTCTAAAGCAAACATTTACAGAATAAATATCCAAAATCTCAGGCTTTTTCCTGGCATCTATGGAATGCTTATGAATGGTCAGATCCTTAATGTCTGATGGCTGTACCTGAAGGAGCTTGGCTGACTTCTTAATAAGATTACTCTTAAGCTTAAGAAGCCTCTCCTTTTTATCCTGGGGAAGCTTTTCAAAACCATTATTTGGAAATTTAATGTTACTGATTCTAATCATAGACAGCTTGCAGCCTCTCCTGCTATATAACCACTACTCCATGCCCACTGAAGATTGTAGCCGCCGCATCTGCCGTCAACATCACAAAGTTCGCCGACCACATAAACACCGGGCATTTTATTGTACATTAGTTCATCGCTCAGATCTCCAAGGCTTATTCCGCCCCTTGTAACCTGAGCTTTTTTATAATCACTGACACCACTAATCTCAATGCGGACATCCCTGTAAGTATTAAGGATGCACTTAAGCATATTGGCGCCAACATTTTTGGCTTTCATACTTCCTGAAAGCTTCATACGTCTAAGGATCATCTCATTGATATTTGAATTGCAAAATCCGGATAACAGATCTTCTAATCGTCTGTCTCCAGGAAGATTTAGCATCTTATCAATCAGCTGTTCAAACTGATCATTGTCATAGTATGGAAAGAAATTGATTGTTGCTGTCACAGGTCTATTCTTTGACAGATGCTGTGCAACAAGGCCGGAAGCCTGCATTACAGGTATTCCGGAAATTCCATTGGAAGTAATCTGAACCTCTCCGTATTCGGAAGCAAATACTCCGTCCCCTATCATAAAGGAAACTGTTGCGTAAGCTCTGACACCGCTCTTTTCAGGAAGAGTCTCATCCTCAGATAAAAGAGGAACAAGAGAAGGATATGTATCCTTAACCTTCATTCCCAGCTGCTCACAGATATAGTATCCATCACCTGTGGCGCCACAGCTCTTAGGTCCTGCCAGCCCGCCGGTAGCAAGGATTACTCTGTCAGCCTCGTATTCATTCTTCGATGTTATAACTTTAAAACAAGGTGCTCCATCTGAACCTATGGGAAGTATCTTTTTTAACTGCTCATTATAGACAAAGGTCACACCGAGCCTTTCACATTCTTTTACAAGAACATTAACAACAGATGTGGCCTGGCCTGTTATTGGATATAGATATCCATCCTCGTTATCAATTATCAGTCCAAGAGAAGTGAAAAACTCAACGGTCTGCTGTACGCCAAACCTACCCAGCCACTTTTTCATCCTGCCCTTGGAATCCTCATTAAAAGCATCGGCAGACATCTCAAAGTTTGAAAGATTACATCTGCCGTTACCTGTCATGGACAGCTTTTTACCACAGCTGTCCGTTTTTTCAATTATAGTTACCTGCGCACCTTCTCTGGCTGCAGCTATGGCAGCGCATAGACCTGCAGCACCGCCTCCGGCTACAAGAATTCTTCTTGCTGATGTCATATACCTCTCCATTCTTCAAAGTCAGCTGATTCTTTGGTTTCTGGCAGCAAGCCATATATAAAAATTTATCTACTCTCTAATTTGTCGTAGATAAGCGCAAACTGATCACCAAAAGGCATACGTTCAATCTCATATCTGTTCACGCTTCTTAATACAATCAGCATTACCATATAAAGTAAATATGATAAAACAAGAGCTATTATCAGGGTCAGAGCTTCGCCGATGAGATTAACAAGAAGTCTGTCGATGGCAAGGGTCAGAATCCCTGATATTCCTGCTGCAAGCAGCGGCTTAAATATTGGTCTTAAAAACTCCTGCTTATAATCAAGCATCATTCTGATCTCAAAAAATCCAAGCACTGTCTCAAGGATTATCATCGCAGCAAATGCAGCTATAGATGCATGTATACCAAAGCTGAAGGCTGCGGACATAACTATTAGTATTGCTATATGAGCAGCGATTCCGATAACAGAATTAAAAAGCACAAGTAGTCTGTTCTTAAGCTGAACAAGCAAAAATGTCTGGAACAGAAGAAATACACCCGGAATAGCCAGTGGTGCTGTTATAGCAATGATATTAACAGCAGAGTGATTAGTTTTTCCAAACAAAAGTGCCGTAAAGGTACCTGCAAGAACCATGAACCAAATTGTCACAGGAAATACAAGCATTGCTTCAAAATGAACAAGATTCTGAATCTTCGCCCTTGCCATCTTATAATCCTTTTTCATGATGCTGATAAAGATACTAAACCAGGACTTTGAAAAAGGTACGGTACAGATAAATATAATAAATACCGTAATAGCTATTACCTGTCCGATATAGATGCCCCAGTTACTGATATTGTTTTCACTTGGATGAACGCTGTTAGCCACCATAAGATAAACACACTCGTCCATGAAAAGAAGAAATCCGCCCTGAGCGAAAACAACCCACAAAGGAATAAGCTCTCCAAGGAATCTCTGTTGTCCGGGATTCTTGATGGGAGCGCTGTTTTCAGCAAGTGCATGAAGTCTTCCCCTGTGAATCAGCACCATAATTACGATGAACAAAAAGCTGACAAAGCAGCTAACAGTAATACCGAGGGCTGCTCCGATTGCGCCATAAGCAGATGCAATGTCATCTACGTGCATAAGCGCATTGACTTTAAGTCCGTACTTATACCCAATTCCCGAAAAAATAATAGATAAAACAAAGGTAATAACAACGAGTATCAGATTAGAGAAAACTGAAACCGCAGAAAATCCTGCTCCGCAAAGATATCCTCTCAAAACACCCTGAACACTCATAAATAAAAGTATTGGGGCAATTGTAAATAGTACAAAAAAACTTCTTGAAGAATGAAATACCATCAGAGCGAATACTCTGGAAAAAGCAGCACATAAAAGCGCAAGTACAAGTCCGCAAATAAAGCTTATGAGCATAAGCCTCTTAACGTTATCACCTGCAATCTTCATCTGCTGTCTGTGAAGATGACTCTTTACCATCTCTTTGGTAACAGATTCAAATGCAATTATGAGAACTCCATATCCCATCAGAAACATGGCAATAGGAGCCGACATAAAGCCCGCTCCTTCAGGTCCCGTAATCTTGTAATAAACAACGCACAGAACCATCATCATACATATAGATAAAAATCCGGATGCCAGAACGACATCAGGTCTTATTTTCATACTTTTTTCCATGACTCCACCCGAAAATTATGCCTCAATCTCTGGTTATAGAAAGGGCCTCCAAAACTTTTTCCTGCTTCTCTTCCATTACCTTTGCTTCATCCTCCTCCATGTGATCATAGCCACATAAATGAAGCATGGAATGAGCTACGAGGAAGGCAAACTCCCTCTTTTCGCTGTGTCCAAACTCAGCAGCCTGCTCTCTGACTCTGTTCTCATTTATCACAATATCCCCAAGAACGATAAGTCCACTGTCCGGATCTGTTATGTCAACTTCCTGCTCGCCAAGTGCTGCTTCAAAATCCCCAGGCTGCTCATAGCTTATATTGGGAAAAGAAAGAACATCCGTAGGAGCATCTATCCCGCGGAAATCCCTGTTCATCTCTTTTATTCCTTCATCATCAGTAATAAGAAGGCTCAGCTGTACATCGAAGGGACAGTTCTCCTTCTTAAGAGCCATTTCTGCCACTGATTTTGCAACTTCTTCAATGTCAAAATCAAACTTTGCATCTGTTTCATTTTCAACGAAGAAAATCATAATAAAGCTTCTCCTTCTTCATAAGAGCCTTCATGTGGTCAAGCTCATAAAGAGAAATATTGTAGTTATAAAGCTCCTTGTTATTCATCTTATGAGCAAATACCTTCTCTATGAGTTCATCATAATTGATCTTGGCATTTTTATCCTTACCGAAAAGATAAGTGATGGATGCAATGACCGTCTCACTCATATATATAACAGCAGCTTCCTTTGAAAGCTGTTTGCTCCTGTCATTTACAATATATTCCTCAAGATACTCCATGGCTTCCTCGGGGAAATTATTCTCAATATAAAAATGCTTAACCTCATCCCAGGTCTTAGAGCCATCGATTACTCCGATATTGTAATAATAAGACATGGTCTTAACGGCTCTGGCATTTAAGTTAAGATCAAGAGCTATTCTCTCAGCCAGGTACGCAATATGAATAGCATTAAAATATGCATCCTTATCAGTTTCCTTAAGCTGAACCAAAAGCGGATATTCCGTATCGTTGATATCCATGTATCTGTCGTTACTTTTTCTGATTACATATACTCCGAACAGATTCAGAAGAACCATGATCAAAATAATTGATATCAGAAGGTTAACAACAGGTACAACCAGCATTGCTATGCTAAGTGTTCTGTTCTGGAACATAATATCGTAAGCTACGATAAGAACCATCAGCAAAGTCATTGAGATAAAAACCGGAACTCCGATTTTGGTTGTCTCATTAAGATCGCGAAGCAGCGTAAGAATAACCGCTCCCGCTATAAAGTAAATAAAGAACTCTGCGTAATTGCCTTCTTTTTCCAGAAGAACCGAAAACATAACAAGGAAGGATCCTGAAAAAAGTCCGATCTCGTTGGTTGAGAAAAGACCAAGCAATAAAAATACGAATAAATAGGGCCATGTTTCAATTGCTATCATCGGAAGAAACATAGCTAAAATCAGTGATACATAATACGAGATAACAAATCTGTTTCTCTTTTGTCCGTTATCATATGCAAAAAGGCCTCTGGTACTGGCATCCACAAGCATATATACTAAAATGCCACCGCAGAGAAAACCCGTAACTCCGTTTCTGATGATGGCTTCCACCTTAAGACCATACAGATATGAAAACAGTGTCACCATTATTCCGGTTACGAAAAATATAGATGCAAATATTACTTTTATAGGTCCTTCACTTATGTCAAAAACTGCTTCTAATACTTTGTTTTCCTTAATCTCTTTTACTTCTTTTGTTTCTGTTATTTCTTTTGTTTCATTGTCTCTCATAAGAATTAGTGTCTTTCCCGTTTCTTTATAGCTGATATCCTTGAATCATTCTTTTTGCCCTTTTCAAAGTCCTCGTAGGCCTTAACAATCTTCTGAACCAGAGGATGTCTTACGACGTCGCGGCTGGTCAAATTGCAGAATGAGATATCATCTATTTTTTTGAGGACTGCCTGCGCCACATCAAGTCCAGATTTGGTATCGGATGGAAGATCCTTCTGGGTAGCATCACCGGTGATGATGACCTTGGAACCAAAACCTATTCTTGTCAAAAACATCTTCATCTGGGCAGGTGTGGTATTCTGTGCTTCATCAAGAATAATGAAAGCATTATCAAGAGTACGTCCTCTCATATATGCAAGAGGCGCAACCTCAATAAGTCCCTTCTCCATATTCTTAACAAAATTATCAGCGCCCATAATCTGATAAAGAGCATCATACAAAGGACGAAGGTATGGATCTACCTTACTCTGAAGGTCTCCCGGCAAAAATCCAAGCTTCTCACCGGCTTCTATAGCAGGTCTTGTAAGAATAATTCTCTCTACCTCACCCTTCTGAAAAGCTGTAATTGCCATAGCCATGCCAAGATAGGTCTTACCTGTTCCGGCAGGACCAAGTCCGAATACTATCATATTTTTTCTGATAGCATCCACATATTTCTTCTGACCTAAGGTCTTTGGCTTAATAGGTTTTCCACTGATTGTGTGGCAAATGACATCAGCATCTATCTGACTAAGTACGCTCCCCTGCGCATTCTCCTCATCCTCTGAAGGATCCTCGGAGAGCTGAATAGCATAATTAACGCTCTGCTCTTCAATATCATTATTGGAATCAGATAAACCCGCAAGCTCCTTTATTATACCATAGGCCTTGCTTACATCCTTATCCTTACCGATAATGTGAAGCTCACCGCTTCTATCTATAATTTCAACACCGAGATTATCTTCTATCTTACGTATATATTTATCATGCTGTCCGAAAATGCTCTGCATTTCTTCAATACTGAGCAAAATCTTCTTTTCAGTAATATTACTCATTTATGATAGGGTTCTCCATTTATGATTCTGTATGAACGATATATCTGTTCAAGTAAAATGACTCTCATCATCTGATGAGGAAATGTCATATCGGAAAAACTGATTTTCCCATTTGCAGCCCGTAACACTTCATCGGAAAGACCAAGAGATCCTCCTATAATGAACTGTATTTTGCTGTACCCGGATGTAGCTTTACTATCAATTGCATCTGACAAAGCCACCGATGAAAACTTCTTTCCATCTATTGCAAGCGCATAAACAAAAGCCTTGGAGTCTATGGCCTTTAACAGCCGCTCACCTTCCTTCGCCTTAATCTGATTCTCAATGGCTTCGGGGGCATTATCGGGAGTTTTCTCATCCTGAACCTCTATAATATTAAGCTTACAATATCTGCCAAGTCTTTTTGAATATTCGCTTATTGCATCATTCCAATATTTTTCTTTTATTCTACCAACGCATAAAATATCAATGCTTATCAAGTCTCATCTCCGTAAACCTGTGTATAATATTCATCAACAAAACTATCAAGCATATCTTCATTAAGGTTCATATACTGTCTTCTGATGCGATTCTTAATATACTCACATCTCTTAAAGTACATGGTACCTTCACCTGAAAATACTGACTCATCCTCACCTACACTGGCGATATCCTCTTCGATAACTTCCTTTGAAAGCTCGCTCTCGCACCAGTCTCTGATCTGTCTGAGCACATTATCTTCTTCTTTTGCTTTCACACTGAAAATCTTATAGGTCCTAACAGACAAAATACCCATGACGAAAAAGAGCACAAACAGTGCTCCCATAACGCCACAGGATAAATATCTGTTAAACATGGGCATATTCATAGGGTTCATCATAAAAAATATGATGTCCCCTACAAATCCCAAACCACCTACTATTATCAGCATCCAGCCGGTTGAATGATTCTCTTTTGCCTTATCACTGCTACTCTGATAAACCATAGTGTCCTCTTTATTTTGATGATAAGTATTCGTCTATGCCCTTTGCTGCAGCCTTACCTGCACCCATAGCAAGGATAACTGTAGCGGCACCTGTAACGGCATCACCGCCGGCAAATACGCCATCCTTGGAGGTCTGTCCGTTGTTTTCATCAGCAACGATGCACTTACGACGGTTGATCTCAAGACCATCTGTTGTGCTGGAGATGAGAGGATTCGGGCTTGTACCAAGTGACATGATTACTGCATCACACTCGATCTCAAATTCAGAACCTGCAACCTCAACAGGACTTCTTCTTCCACTTTCATCGGGCTCACCAAGCTCCATTCGAATGCACTTGCAGCCCTTAACCCATCCGTTTTCATCCTCAAGGATCTCAACAGGATTGCAAAGAAGATCGAAAATGATTCCTTCCTGCTTAGCATGCTCCACTTCTTCCTTACGTGCAGGAAGCTCTTCCTCGCCACGTCTGTAAACGATGTGAACCTCAGAACCAAGACGAAGTGCTGTTCTTGCAGCGTCCATAGCAACGTTACCACCACCTACAACTACGCACTTTTTAGGATGCATGATAGGTGTTGTGCTGTCACTTGAAAATGCCTTCATCAGGTTGCTTCTTGTAAGGAACTCATTAGCTGAGAATACGCCAAGAGCCTGCTCACCGGGAATATTCATGAATCTGGGAAGGCCTGCGCCTGAACCGATAAATACAGCTTCAAAGCCTTCATCCTTCATCAGAGAATCGATAGTTACAGACTTACCGATAACAACGTCCTTCTCGATCTTTACGCCAAGAGACTTAACGTTCTCGATTTCCTTCTTAACAACTGCTTCCTTGGGAAGACGGAACTCAGGAATACCATATACAAGAACGCCGCCTGCTTCATGCAGAGCTTCGAAAATAGTTACATCATAACCGATTCTTGCAAGATCACCTGCACAGGTAAGACCAGCAGGACCTGAACCGATAACTGCAACCTTCTTGTTCTTCTTCTCTGTTGCGCCCTGGGGCTTAATGCCCATCTCTCTTGCTGTATCAGCTACGTATCTCTCCAACTTACCGATTGAAACGGCTTCACCCTTGATACCTCTTACACACTTA
Source organism: Butyrivibrio sp. AE3006 (assembly GCF_000424165.1). NCBI lineage: Bacteria > Bacillati > Bacillota > Clostridia > Lachnospirales > Lachnospiraceae > Butyrivibrio > Butyrivibrio sp. AE3006. Next base: position 30,692 of record NZ_AUJJ01000017.1, read on the forward strand.
CCTTCGCACTGACTCTCCTGAGGACATACGCGTCCGCAAACAGCGGGAAGTGCACTTGACTCACTGATAGTCTGATAAGCCTTCTCTACATTGCCCTCTTTAAGCTCCATGATGAACTTAGGGATATTGATAGAAACGGGGCATCCCTTTACGCACTGAGGATTAGGACAGTTAAGGCATCTTGTTGCCTCATCTTCTGCTTCCTCTTTGTTATATCCAAGACATACTTCTTCGAAATTGGTTGCACGAACCTTGGGATCCTGTTCGCGAACCGGTATTCTCTTCCAAACATCTACTGCCATCTTTATCTCCAATCTGTAATTATTGAATACTTGTTAACAGGTTCTCAGTCGCAATTTCCGCAACCGCCATGGTGTGTATCACCTTCCTGCTCCTTAAGAGCAAGGCGTCCTTCTTCAGTTGCATACAGCTTCATTCGCATCATAGCCTGATCAAAATCAACCTTGTGTCCGTCGAACTCAGGTCCGTCTACACAAGCGAATTTAACCTGACCGTCTACAGTAAGTCTGCATGCACCACACATGCCGGTACCGTCAACCATGATAGTATTCATGCTGACAACAGTAGGTATATCAAGCTCCTTTGTAAGCTTACAAACAAACTTCATCATGATCATGGGACCGATAGCTACGCAGTGATCATATCTCTTACCCTCATCATAGAGGTCCTGGAGACACTTTGTAACCATACCGCTTCTGCCGTAAGATCCATCATCAGTTGTAACATAAAGATTACATACGCTCTTAAAACGATCTTCAAGAATTACAAGATCCTTATTCTTTGCACCGATGATAACGTCACATTCAACACCCTGCTCCTTAAGCCATTTAGCCTGAGGATAAACCGGTGCTGTACCTACACCACCTGCAATGAAAACGATTTTCTTTTTCTTAAGCTCTTCGATATCTTCACTGCAAAGATCGGAAGCATTTCCAAGAGGACCAACAACGTCGGCAAGGGTATCGCCTGCCTTCTTGCGGCAAATCTTTCTTGATTCTGCTCCAAGTGCCTGTACAACTAGCTCGACAGTTCCTTTTTCCCTGTCGTAATCACAGATGGTCAGCGGAATACGCTCTCCATCCTCCTCTGCGCGAACAATAAGAAACTGTCCGGGTAAACATGTGCCTGCTACGCGAGGTGCTTCAACGATAAGCTGATGAATATTCGCTGCAAGCTCATTTGCCTCTAAAATTTTGAACATTGTTCTCCTCCTGTATTTAAAATTCTTTTCAATACCTAATAAAAAATCATATAGTAAAGCCGCGATATTTTCAAGCTTTGACTCGTTAAAGTGTTAAATTCTTATCTGTTTGAGATAGTGATAAGGGTATATTTTCCACTTGAGTCGTATCCAAGCCTGTTGACCTTACCGTCATGGGTGTTGACCGCATACAAAAGTCCTGTGTCTTTTGTGGTTCCATCGTTTGCCATAAGTGTCTCTTTGAATACATAGTATTCTCCGGAGCCTTCGATCTCTATATCACCGTCATACATATACTCGTAGTGACCACCGCCTCTTATACTTCCGTTGCCATCAAGTATGATATCAAGCTTAAGAAGTATCTGTATAATGCTGGCTCTTGCCTGATCTACAGATACAAGTCTTGAATATGTAAGGTGGTAGGTTCTCTCTACAATATCGCTGTACTTTCCGTTCTCATCTACTGCTATAAACTTGTAGGTGGTAGTTCCAACCGGCATATTTATAGGCGAAATATAAGGCGTGGAATTCTCATCCGGATCTGAGCCGTCATTTGTGTAGTAAATTGAACAGCCTGGCTCACTTACAACGGCAATCATTGTTGTCTGAGAATAATCTCCGCTCTCTTCAAGAACCTCCGGCGCCGCCGGTCCTGTATTTAACAGTGTGTAAACCGCCGTTGCCACATCACTCAATATTCCATACTTATTTACAAATACAGCTTTAACGATGTATTCACCGTCTTCTTCAAGAATAAGCGGTGCCTCATACATGATGCTGTCAGTATTTGGATCCTCACCGTTAACCGTATAATAGATCTCACCCTGAGAATCCTTACCCATGGTCACTTCCAGTGAATTCTCATACTCACCTTCTTCAGGGAAAATTGTGGGCTTTACGGATAAATACTCAGCGTATTTTGACCTTAATCCTGCATCCGCAAATCCCTCTACCATAGAGCTTATGGATTCATAGTCCTTATTCTCAAGGTAATAATCTATGATATATCCGGCTGCGGTAGAAACAGTTTCTTTATCATAGAGCTCCTCGTTTGTAAGCTCGAAAAGAGTATCTCTTGCAGACTCCTCATATCCTGCTTCTGTCTGATATCCGTAAAGCTCAAATAAAAGCTCAGACCTTTTTTCTGTATCATCCTCAGGCACTTCTGCTATGGCAGACATAAGCATCTCAATGGCCTTGTCATAATTGCCGTTAACATAGTAGTCCTTGGCCTGCTCTTCATTGCTTTTGGCTGAATGTATGCCCTTAATAATAATCAGACATACAACCAGAGCTATGATAAAAATCGTTGCTCCCTTTATGATCGCAGGAAGCATTGCCTTCAGACTGATACTGTGCTGATTGGACTTTATAAGATGAAGTCTTTTAGTGTCAAAATCCGCACTGTTAAGGTTATCCGCCATATCAGATAGGGTCGCATCTATTTGATTTTCAACCTCTGGGTCAAATTCCGGTACGAAACTAATTTCTTCTCCGCAAATTTCACAATAAAGAAGTCCATCCGGAATTGTGGCTCCGCATTTGGGACATTTCATTTACAGCTTCGCTCCTGATAATCTGATTGCTGCTTCAAGGCAGTTGTTCATAAGCATTGCTATGGTCATAGGACCTACACCTCCGGGAACCGGAGTTATGGCACTGCACTTATCAAATACATTTTCATAATCAACATCGCCAAAGAGCTTACCTGATTCAGGATCTCTGTTTATTCCAACATCGATTATTACAGCGCCTTCTTTTACATAGTCTTCTGTTATCATCTTTGCTTTACCGATTGCAGCGATAAGTATATCTGCTCGTCTGCAAACTGCCGGCAGGTCTTTGGTTCTAGAATGTGTAACCGTAACTGTGGCATTTTCTCTAAGCATCAAAAGTGCCATGGGCTTACCTACGATATTACTTCTGCCCACAATTACGCACTCTTTTCCTGCGATCTCTACACCGCTTCTTTTAAGAAGCTGAATGATTCCTGCAGGTGTGCAGGATACAAAACCGGGTTCTCCAATGCACAGAGCTCCTACACTCATGGGATGGAAGCCGTCCACATCCTTAGCGGGACTTATTCTGTCAATTACAGTCTTCTCATCTATATGCTTTGGAAGGGGCATCTGGACAAGAATTCCATGAACCTTATCATCTGCATTGAGCTTATCAATGAGACCAATGAGCTCATCCTGGGTTGTTTCTTCCGGTAATTCGTAGGATAAGGATTCAAAACCCACATATTCACATGCTCTTTTCTTATTTCTTACATAAACTGCAGATGCAGGATCAGATCCTACAAGAATTACGGCAAGGCATGCCTTTACGCCAAACTTCTCAAATAAAAGGGCTGTCTTTTCCTTAACCTCATCCTTAACTGCTGCAGATATTGCTTTTCCATCAATTATCTTAGTTTCCATAGAATTATGTCCGCTCCGTTCTTATTATTTGTGCTTAGAAAGAATGCTCCTTCTACATGCTGTTATATTAGAATAATCCTTCAATATTGCCGTTATCATCAACGTCAATTGAGAATGCTGCAGGTGTCTTGGGAAGCCCCGGCATTGTCATGATACTTCCTGTGATAGCTACGATAAAGCCTGCTCCAGCTGATACATAAGCATCACGTACAGTGATTTCAAACCCTTCAGGTCTTCCAAGAAGCGCAGGATCATCAGAAAGTGAATACTGTGTTTTAGCCATACATACAGGGAGATTTCCAAATCCCATATCTACAATCTTTTTAAGCTGCTTCTTAGCCGCAGGGGCATAGCTTACGCCTGATGCGCCATAAATCTTCTTTGCAACTGTTTCAATCTTCTCTTCAGGTGAGAGATCATCAGCATAGATAGGTGCGTAGTGAGACTCTTTTGTTTCAAGAGTGTTGATTACAGCCTTAGCAAGCTCTTCTCCGCCTGCGCCGCCTTTTTCCCAAACCTCTGAAATAGCAAAATCGCAGTCTCTCTCTTCGCAGAACTTCTTAACGAATTCTATCTCAGCAGCTGTATCTGAAAGGAAGCTGTTAAGAGTTACAACAACAGGAACACCGTACTGCTGGATATTCTCTATATGCTTTTCAAGGTTCACAATACCCTTCTTAAGAGCATCAAGATTCTCATCTGAGAGCTTATCCTTAGGGATTCCACCGTTATATTTAAGAGCTCTGATGGTAGCAACAAGAACTACTGCGTCAGGCTTAAGTCCATGCATTCTGCATTTGATATCAAGGAATTTCTCAGCTCCAAGGTCAGCACCAAAGCCCGCCTCTGTAACTGTGATATCAGATAAATGAAGCGCTGCTTCTGTAGCTCTTATGGAATTGCAGCCATGAGCGATATTGGCAAAGGGACCGCCATGGATAAATACAGGTGTATGCTCCAGTGTCTGAACAAGGTTGGGCTTAAGGGCATCCTTAAGGAGAACTGCCATTGCGCCAACAGCTTTAAGATCCTTAGCTGTAACAGGCTCGCCTGCATAGTTATATGCAACAACTATTCTGGAAAGCCTTTCCTTTAAGTCCTTTAAATCCTTTGCAAGACATAAAATCGCCATGATCTCAGATGCAACAGTGATTACAAAATGATCCTCTCTTACAAAGCCGTCCATCTTGGAGCCAAGACCAACAACTATATTTCTGAGGGCTCTGTCGTTCATATCCTCGCATCTCTTCCAGATTATCTGTCTGGTATCTATGCCAAGCTCATTACCCTGCTGAATATGATTATCAAGGAGAGCTGCCAGCAGATTGTTGGCAGATGTAATTGCATGAAAATCACCTGTAAAATGAAGGTTAATATCCTCCATAGGTACAACCTGAGCATATCCGCCACCTGCGGCACCGCCCTTTATGCCAAAGCATGGACCAAGTGAAGGCTCTCTGAGAGCAATCATTGTCTTTTTGCCAAGTCTGTTAAGTGCATCGCCAAGACCAACACTGGTTGTGGTCTTACCTTCTCCTGCAGGAGTAGGGTTGATAGCTGTTACAAGTACAAGCTTGCCCTTTTGTCTGTCTGATATCTTCTGTAAAAAGTCTTCCGTAAGCTTAGCTTTGTATTTTCCATAATACTCAAGATCATCTTCTGTAATACCGATAGTCTCTGCTACCTTACCGATAGGTAAAAGCTCTGCCTCTCTTGCAATTTCGATGTCTGACTTAAATGCCATTTTGAAACCTCCTCAATAAACATCTGGATACATGGTTATATTTAAGAAGGGTTTGACTCCATGAACTGTTCAAACTCTTCTTTTGTCATAAGAATTTTCCTGGGCTTTGTGCCCTCTTCAGGTCCCACAACTCCTGCATCACTGAGCTGATCCATAATTCTGGCAGCTCTGTTAAAGCCGATCTTATATAGTCTCTGAAGCATACCGATGGATGCCTTTTCTTTTTCAATAATGGCAGCTCCTGCCTGTGCAAAAAGAGGATCTACATCAGAACCTGCATCTGCACTGTCGCCTGCCGCTGAAGGTGCGGATTTTGAAGAAACCTCAAAGCTATTTAGCTCTTCCTGAACATTTCCGCCATATTCAGTCTCAACATTCTGGTTCTTAATAAAATCAGTAACAGCCTGCACTTCTTCATCAGAAACAAAACAGCCCTGTACCCTGGCCGGCTTGTTATAGCCTCTGGGGAAGAATAGCATATCGCCCTTACCGATAAGCTTCTCTGCGCCATAGCTGTCAAGGATTGTCCTTGAATCAACACCACTTGAAACCGCAAAAGCAATACGGCTTGGAATATTCGCCTTAATAAGACCTGTAATAACATCTACGGAAGGTCTCTGGGTTGCAATTATCAAATAAATACCGGCAGCACGGGCAAGCTGTGTAAGTCTTACTATAGAATCCTCGACCTCATTCTTAAACTGCATCATAAGGTCTGCAAGCTCATCTACAATAACCACGATCTCAGGGAGTTTTTGCATCTCTTCGTCATTACTCTGAGCGCAAAGTGCATTATAGCCTTTAAGATCACGTACCTTTGCATTTGCAAACTTCTTATATCTGTTTGTCATCTCGGCAACGGCCCAGTTAAGCGCTGCGGCTGCCTTCTTGGGATCTGTGACAACAGGTATGAGAAGGTGAGGAATTCCGTTATAAACAGACAGCTCAACAATCTTGGGATCGATCATGATGAGCCTTACATCCTCAGGATCTGCCTTGTAGATAATACTCATTATAATAGTATTGATACATACGGACTTACCGGATCCTGTAGCACCTGCTATAAGAAGGTGTGGCATCTTGGCTATATCCGTAACAACAATCTTACCTGCAATATCCTTACCAACAGCAACGGTAAGATTGGATTTTGATTTTTTGAATTCTTCACTGTCAATAAGGTCTCTTACCGCAACAGGTGAATTCTCTTTATTTGGCACCTCAATACCAACGGCGGATTTACCTGGAATAGGCGCCTCAATTCTGATATCTGTAGCTGCAAGATGCATCTTGATATCATCAGACAGATCAACGATTTTCCTAACCTTTACTCCGGCCTCAGGCTGAAGCTCATATCTGGTAACGGATGGTCCCTGAGAGATATGTGTGATCTTGGCAACTACGTTAAACATTGCAAGAGTCTCTTCCAGTGTCTTAGCGGTATTTCTAAGATAGGACTCGGAATCTCCCTTACCCTTTATGCCCTTTGCAAGAAGCTTGATGGGAGGGAATTCATATTTTTTAGCAGGAGGCCTAACCACAGATCTCTCCTTAGCCTGCTGCATTCTCTCTTCACTCTTTTTACTCTTTACATAGTCAGTCGAATGAACCTTGTATTCTCCATTGTAATCAGGAGCAAAATTCTCGGAATGAATCGGGATCTCATCATTATCAAAGGAGTCTTCCTCGGCAACCTTAGACAGTCTCGCAACGGGGCGCTTTGGAGCAAGAGGAGAAGTTATCTCCGGCTCAAAAATATCCTCCTCTTCATCAACATCCTCTTCATCCTGAGCATAAGTATCAATAATATGCTCTTCTTCCTGATATTCATCATCAGTAGCTGCAAGCTCTATCTTATGAGTATCATCAGCTGCTATCTTGTCAGCCTTAAGTGTAAACTGACCATCAGCACCTTCCTCTGTGACTATATCAGGATTATAACGTATCTCGTGGATGTCATCATGGATTTCTTCTTCAGGAATAAAGACATTATGAGTATTCTGACGATCCTCTGGAGCAGGAACCTCATCCATATCATATCCATCGCCGTCAAGCAGGTGAATCTCCGGTCCTTCGAATTCATCCCTCTCTTCTTCATCCTCAGTTATACGGGTATCCATGCTTACTCCGGATACCTTTTTATCCATTCGAAGTATCTTCTCATCCTCCTTCTGTTCAAGAAGAAGCTGCTTTTCCTCTTCGATTCTCTCTCTTTCTTCCTCTCGAAGCCTTGCTCTCTCATCCATATACTCTCTGTATTCAAGAGCACCCTGCTTCGTCTTTTCGTAGACTCTTCTGCCGCCACGCTTCATTCCGCGTACTACGGATTTCTGTGTGAAAAGTCCTGCACAGATAAGGAAAACCACCAGCATTACGATAAGAGTACCTGCCAGTGACAGATTATGATAAAGAAAATATGCTATGCTTCCAGCTATGAATCCGCCGCCATTTCTGGCTTCACTGGCAGCCTTATATAAGCCTGCTCCGTCAAAGGTAGTCATGCCCTCAACTCTTCCGGTAACAAGCTCCAAAAGCATTGCAATTACAAGAAGCAGGACAAGTCCCGATATTACCTTGCGAAGCGCTGCAGGACTGGTTCCGTTAGATAATAAAAGTGCAGCAGATGCAAAAATCACAAGAGGTATAATGTAAGCTGTAATGCCGAAAACGCCGAACATAATACCGCTTAACACATTACCAAAGCTACCGCATATTCCAAAATTGCATAAAAATAAAAAGACCGTAATCGCAGCAAACAGAATCAGAGAAACCTCACTACTTAATGAATAGTCCAAAACCTCGTTTTGATTCCTGGTATCAGTTCTCCTTGCAGTCGATGATCTTTTTGTATTCTTTGTTCCCTTCGGACGACCTCCGGGTCTTTTTGTATTACCTGTAGCCATATCCACCCATACTTTTTAAAACTTTTTTCATAAAAATGTGCTATTTAATTAAGAAAAGCGCACATTAAATAATATACCATTTTTATTATCTTTGTGCTATACTAATCACGTTTCAAAGACAGATGTATTATGAAACTTCTAAATGGAGGTAATGATTTTATATGGAATTCAGACAGGAACTTGAGACCGGACTTCTCAAACAGATTGGCAATACCGAGACCACTTTGAAAATCAAAGATGTTGCTTCAAAATGTCGTCTTCTTAAGACAGACAATGGTTTAAAGGTGGAGCTTTCCTATACAGGCCCTAATGCCAGCAAATATCTTCAGTATGTTGAGAAGCATCGTGAAGAACTTACTAATTATCTTCTTCACCCCGATGATGCTGATCTCTACGAGTGGATGGAGACAAGTCACCAGACTACTATCACTCTTAAGAAGCACGAGAAAGAAAAGCTCATCCTTTATGTAAACTTTGATCCTGACACCAGTATCGTTATGACAGGTATCGCTGATGAGAATGTTACCATGAAGCTTGGTGCTCCTCTTATGAACATCAACATTTCAGAGATGAGCAGAAACGAATTCAAGCTTGCAATTTATGACATGCTCCTTCTTGCTGATGAAATTGCAATCGCCATGGGCAATAGCGAGCTTCGTAAGATGGCTAATATCGAGATGGTTAAGACTTATCTTTCAGAGATTTATGATAAGTTCAATAACAACATCCTGGCTCAGTAATAACATAGAATCTTCTATTAAAAAACTCTCAAGCATTACATCCGCTTGAGAGTTTTCTTATTTTCAAAATATTCTTCTGCGCTCATACACATCATGGTCTCATTATAATTCTTCTTAAGCATTGAATTATAGCGATTCTCATTTCTGTGATGAAATTTAAGTCCGCATTTTGTAATCACACGCTCTGATCTGACATTTCCATCAAAGTATCCGCACCAGATTCTTCTGATACCAACCTCTTCAAAAAGATATCTGATAAGTTCCGTCAGAGCTTCTGTGGCAAAACCTCTGTTCCAGTAATCCCTGCCAACCCAGTAACCAATCTCGGCTTCGTCCTTATTTTCGATTCCTCTTTTGGGAGAATCGCCGATACGAAAGCCCATACTACCGATTGGATCCTCAGTATCCTTAAGTCTTATGGCAAATTCACCATCTGCGGTCAGAACAGATCTTATAATAGCTCTTGAATACTCAACATCTGAGTGAGGAAGCCATCCGGCCCCTTCCCCCACCAAAGGATCACATGCCATGGCGTATAGCTTTTCTGCGTCAGAATCAGTCCATTTTTTTAGAATGAGTCTTTCAGTTTCAATAGTGACTGCCATCACATCAGTTTTCCTTTGCTACAAAAAGCGTACCTACATGCTTCTTGTTGATTATGTCGTAGAGACTGTCTGTGTTCTTACCATTTGTAATAAGAACATCCACACCTCTCTTGGTAGCATACTCAGCTGCCTGGAGCTTAGTTATCATTCCGCCGGTTCCTCTGTTGGAGCCGGAGCCTTCACCCTCAGCAAGGGCATAGATTTTCTCATCTATCTCTTCAACTCTGCTGATGAGCTTTGCATCAGGATTCTTTGAAGGGTTACTATCATAGAAGCCATCAATATCAGACATGATTATAAGCTTGCATGCACCGCAAAACGCAGCAACAATTGCAGAAAGCATATCATTATCTGAAAACAGCTTCTGATCAGATTCAATCTCCGCATGGCTGACAGAGTCGTTCTCATTTACAATGGGAATAATGTGATTCTCAAGGAGCGCATCAAAGGTGTTCTGAAGATTCACTCTGCGATCCTTATTTTCCACATCATCATTGTCCAGTAGGATCTGTCCCACAAGCCTTCCGTATTCACCAAAGAATTTATCATAGAGATGCATGAGCTCACTCTGTCCCACAGATGCGGCAGCCTGCTTAAGTCTCATATCCTTTGGCTTTTGAGAAAGGCGCATTTTATTAGCCCCGACGGCAATAGCGCCGGAGCTAACAAGAACTACGTCATATCCAAGATTCTCGATGCCAGCAAGAGCACGGCATAAGAGATCTATCTGATGGATGTTGATACCTCCATTTTCATTTGTAATGGTGGAGGTTCCAACCTTTACTACTATTCTTTCTTTTCTGATTTTCTTAGGACTCATTTTTTCCCTTACAATCCGGATTAGTCGTTATCGTAGTTAACTATCTTGTTAAGATAATAATCAACGTATCCCTTAGTGCCTTTGACTACATAATTTACTCTGATAATTGTGGTTGCGTATAAGCTGTTCTCGATATACTCACCATCTTTATCTTCTTCTCTGGTAGTCTGAACTGATTCGCTGAGCTTTAATTTCTTACCATTTTTGAAGTTCTCAAAATATAAAACAGGCTCAACGTTCTTGGTATCCTTGTCGGTAACGTTCTTATATCTGCCGATCTGGATAGACTCAAGAGAATAACCCTTGTTCATCTGAACCTTAACCTTACCCTTAACAGCATCAGTAACTGAGTTCATGCTACCAAGCATGCCTGTCTTTGTTGAAAGAGTTTCGTTACCGAAAGTAATCTTCTTTACAGGTGTTGTTGCATTGAACTTAACCTTGAACTCTTTTCCGTTTACAGTGAACTTAAAGTTATACTTTTTCTCCTTCATAGGATAGAAAGAAAAACGATAAGTAACTGAATCATTGTTGTAGTCATAAATTGTAGCTGTCTTGTTGTACTTAAGATTTCTTGAGCAGTTTATGTTTCTGATCTTATACTTCTTCTCATCAGAGCTGATCTTTACTTCAAGAACATTCTTTGCGAAAAAGCCGGGAGTCAGTGTGATGTAATCCCTGCTTACGTCCTTGCCTGTATCCTTGTACATAACATTGCCTTTTTTGTTAAGAGCCTGAGTTACTTCTCTTACCTCAACCTTAACTCCATCGTCAACAAAAGCGTCATAAGATGCCTTTGCTTCGATAGTACTTGTAGGATTACCACTAACTATGAATGTAGCTGCAAGAACAGCTGCAAGCGCTCCCTTAAAAATTTTCATACCTTTCATACCATTTCTCCTTTATAAAATAATAGATTTAGTACCTAGCATACATTCTAACCACAAGGATATGTAAATGCAAGAAATTTTCTGACACTTGACGGCGTCGCACTCAAATATAAATATTTATAAAATCAATTTTTTAACCCATGGAATTATTTCCTAACAGGCAAATAACTATATGTAACCAATTTAATTAACACGTTCCTAATATTCCGCACTGATAAGCGCAGTACAGCAATATTGACATTTGCAAAATGAAATTCCTGTTCCATATAAGAATTTTCAAAAAGAATGTCGATATAAAAATTGAGCTATCTACAAATTGATGCAATGGAATATTTTTAGGAGGTTACTATATGGTTAGAATGTTTATTTTCAAAAAAGTAATGGCGGTTATCACGGGGCTGGCCATATCAGCTTCACTATTTCCGGGCAGTATTGCCCATGCTGCAACAAATACCATCACCGGCATCCCTATGCTCCCGGGCAATAACCTCGTTGAAACGACCAAGACTGCCTCTCTGACAGTAAACGGAATCACCTTTGACATGTCCGACCACAATGGAGATTTCTTTGTTGACGTACGTCTTGAAACACTCACTGATGAAGGTTCCATAAATCCTCTCATGGATGCAGGCTACGATGAAGCTTTCAGATATACATTACATGCCGGATGTATTGCCCCTGGGTATGTGGATCAAAACCAGAAATATACAGGGACACTTACCGTTCCCTATGCATCAGAACATGATCCGAGTTCAGCTGTAATGATAGAGATGTTTGACAATAGCCCTTCGGCATCGGATACAGCAAAAGTTCCGGTTACCGATAATCACGATGGTACCATATCTGTCCCTGTAAGCCTAATGTATTGGGAATACCCACCATCAGGAAGCACAGGTCTAGTTGGCGAATTCAGAACCAATGCTGTTATTGAGTTTAAGATATCAAACGGTAAGGATACAGATAAAAAAGATTCTTCTGTAAAAAAGCCTAATAAAGGAACAGTTTCAAGGATATCCAATGTCAAGGGTGCAAAAGCCAAGATTACAGTTAAGAAAGTAAAGGATGCTACTAAATATCAGATCCGATACAAAGTCGGCAGTAGTAAAAAATGGAAGACTGAGACCAGTACATCAAACACATTCAAAGTTAAAGTTGGCAAAGGTAAAAAGATAACCGTACAGGCAAGGGTTGCAAATAAGGCAGGATACGGAAAATGGGGATCATCCAAGAAATTTAAAACAGATAAGAAATGATAAACCGGATCAGAGGTCTCGTCGTTCGACTCCCTCTCTTCTCCAACAAAAAGAGGACTTGCGTCCTCTTTTTTAGTGGAGCCGGCCGCATTTCCATATTCATGTAAAACATATTTTTTTGATCACATCGAAATACCTATTTTTTTCGATACCTACGATCTTTTGTTGTTCCAAGACTCTCTACCTTACCGAGCTCAACGAGTTCATTCATTAACTGTCTTGTTCTTGGACCTTTTAATCCAATGATTCCGGCAATAGCCTCCGTAGTATATTCTCTGCCATCCTCCATTATTGTTAGGATTTGTCACTGGCGCTTAGTAAGAGCGTCCATTTTATCCGCTGACTCCTTATTTGAATTCGCTGATTTATTCGCTGATTTTTCATCAGAATTCGCTGATATATTCGCTGATTCGATACTTATCTTTAATTCATCTGATATCAATGAGGCGATGACGAATACGATAAGCTTTTCGCAGTAGTGTCCCGTCTCAATTTATTGTTTATGGATCCTGAAACCGGAAAAGCAGCACGCTATCTCGATATTTTCAGTCTAACAGTACGCCTACTTCATGAATACATGTTAAATAGTCACTGTGAAGCAAGTCGAATCCTATAAATAATGGTATTTCATACAATATCCCCATAGACATGATAATCTCATGTTTCGTGGGGATATTTTTTACAAATTAAAAAGAGCAGGGGAAACAATTCCTCTACTCTTCTGTATTCGCTATAAATCCTAAAGCCATAAAAGCTTTTAATACTGCCAGTTCCTTTTTACTCTTCAGTTTAGAAACTATCTTTCCAGCACCTATTTCAAGCTTATCAGCCCCACATTTGTTTCTTACGGAACAAACACTTGATTTGCTGATATCAAGCCCATATGACCTCTTAACCCACTTTCTGACGCCTCCGATCGATAGCTGATATGAATTCTGCCATTTTTCGGACTCCGCTTCAAATGGGTTACGAAAGCCACAAATTAGGTACATTCGTGTTTTGAACACCTTTATGGACAGGTGTTCGTCAATACACGGTATAGTGGATTAGAGAGGAGTCCCTCTCTGCTCCAACAAAAAAGAGGACTTGCGTCCTCTTTTTTAGTGGATTAGAGGGGAGTCCCACCGGCGGCTTAGCCGCCTTTCGGGCCGGTCTTCGACACGAAAGCGCCACTGGCGCTTTCTCACTGAGCTTTGCTCAGTGGTCTCGTCGTTCGACTCCCTCTCTAATCCTACAAAAAAGAGGACTTGCGTCCTCTTTTTTAGTGGATTAGAGGGGAGTCGAACCCCTGTCCAAAAACCCGTCCCCTGTCCTTCTACTGTCGTAGTGAATTATTGTGGGCAAGCCCGATTCCCTTACTTCACCGGAAATTCACACCCTAAGAAGTTCGGTAGCTTCATGATACGACCATAACCGCAAAGCTTAAGCTATGTCGTTTCCTGCAAAGTCGACGCAGGTTACTGAATGTGCAGGTGCACTCAGGCCTACGCGCTGCACTTAGGCAGCGAGTGCTAAATTATCTTCAGCGTTTATATTTAAGTTTGAGGTTTAACGCACCATCCTGCGGACAGCTTCTCCAGCTTCAGAATCCCTGTCGAAACCTTTACTAACCCTTATTTAATTGTAAATGTTCTATTTACTCTGCCTATTATATCGGCTTATTCTCAGAAAATCAACTGAACCTGTGGTATAAAATATGCTATAATTTTTTAGTCAAAACCGCTTAGTTTATGCTTAATTCTATCAAAGCAATTTGACATAATCATAATATTATTCAGGGTGAAATCAGTGAATACAAATATCGAAGCAGGATCCACTTTTTCAATTATAAAGCATTTGAATAAGAAAACAGTTATCACAGGGCTTATTGAGGCTCTTTTCATATTCATGTTTTTCCAGGCTCAGAATTCCAATCTCTTTGCTGAGCTTCTTAATATGGAATACTTCTCATTTGCGGATGCACTTCAGCTTCTTTTCCCATACTCAGTTCAGACTATGGCAGTATTCTTCTGTGTATGTCTGGGAGTATTAGTGTCGTTTGACGCTTCAGAAGCCAATATCTGCGACAGGATCTCATCCCTCATCTTCGCACTCTTTATGACAGAGGGATTTTCTATAATCACTACAGATTCATTTTTTGAAAATATGTATAGTTCAAGATTCATTCTCTTTGCAGCAGTGTATTATATAGGTAGTTACTTTTTGATGCTTACTGCATTTAGGTATTTAAAGCGCCTGTTTTCCTTTATCTGCGCTGCTTCAAAAGGTAAAGCATTGCCAAAATTCTTTGATCACACATTCAGAAACTGTACTATTCTCTACTTCTTATGCTGGTTGCCTTATATCCTTCTCAGATTCCCTGCAGGCTTTGAGTATGACGGTTATCATCAGATTGCCAGATTCATGGCAGGTAATGTAACAGCTCACTGGCCGCCTGCATCCACAGCATTCATGGGTATATTCGTATTCATTGGAGATAAAATCTTTGGCAGTACTAACCTTGGCATTTTCGTAATGGTTCTGGTGCAGTCTCTTATTGGAGCGCTTATATTTGCTTATTGCACTGATACTCTAAAAAAACTAAATGTACCCTCTATCTGGATCATCATCAGCACGGTAGTTTTTGCAGTTGTTCCGATTTACCCCGGATACATAACTTCTGTAGTTAAGGACACTTTATTTACCTGCTTCGTTGTTCTTTATTTATGCATCCTTGCAAGACTCATATATCTTGGAGAAAACAAAAAGCAGCTAATAGCTTTATTCTTTATATCCTTCGCGGTAACTATCTTTAGAAACAACGGAATCTATCTTATTGGCGGCTGTATAATCTTTGCGATAATCGGACTAATCAAGAAAAAATCCATGCTAATCATCCCTCTTACCCTTGCTGCAGTATTTTACTTTATATATTCCGCGGCTTTTTTGCCTGCCCTTGGGATCAAGAAAGGCTCTGAAGCTGAGGCTCTTTCTGTTCCTTTTCAGCAGACAGCAAGAGTTGTGTCCATGCACAGCGACGAGCTTTCATCAGAAGATATAGAGAAAATCTCAGCAGTTCTTGACTACGACGTTCTTCTATCAGACTATGAGGCCTTTTTATCTGACCCTGTAAAAAAGACCTATCACGCTGAAGGTGATGCTCTGTCAAAATATCTTGGTTCCTGGTTCTCGTTATTTTTCAAATATCCTGACAGCTACTTTGATGCCTTCATCTCAACAGGTATAGGCTTCTACTATCCTGATGCCAGAATGGGTACTCCCGATGCCACATCAGGCGTATATTCCATGCTTTGGAACGACAAGGATGTTACATTCTCAGAGCCAGCCATGCTAACAGGCTTTAAACCCAAATTCAAGCTATTTATCAGAGTGATTGAGAATCTGCCATTAGTATTCCCTTTTGTAAATATTGCGATACAGTGCTGGATTCCAATCTGCCTTTTCTTTTGCAGCATAAAAAGAAAAGACGGAAAGCAGTTCTTACTGCTGATTCCGTCTATCTTAACCATACTCATTTGTCTCGCCGGGCCTACCTATATGAATAACGGCGGCAGATACGCTCTGCCTGTTGTCTATTCAAATATGCTGCTGATGGGACTTATGTGTTTTAAATCTGATAAAGGTGATACTATCTGAGGCTCACCTTATAATCTCTCATAGCCTCTCTCTGCTGATCCTTCTTGGCAGCCACATCTCTCTTATCGTAGAGCTTCTTACCTTTGGCAAGACCGATCTGGACCTTCACTTTTCCACGCTTAAAATACACTTCAAGAGGTACAAGAGTATAGCCCTGAGCCTGTGATGCCTGATCAAGCTTCCTGATCTCTGTTTTATGAAGAAGGAGCTTTCTTACTCTGAGAGGATCCTTGTTGAAAATATTCCCCTTCTCGTAAGGGCTGATATTCATGCCGCAGATATAAGCTTCACCCTTATCGATGCTGACCCAGGCTTCCTTAATACTGCACTTGCCCTGTCGAAGAGATTTAACCTCAGTTCCTGCAAGTGAAATACCTGCTTCATATTTTTCCTCTATGAAATACTCATGAAAAGCTTTCTTATTATTTGCTATTAATTTAATACTATCTTCTGCCATGTAGCCTAACCAACCTGTTTTTTATTTAATATTACAGGGAATAATCCATTATGTACATAACCCTGTAGTTCATCATTTCTTTTTCCGCTTGCCCTGAGCTGATCTGGCAGCCTTGGAGGTAGCGGACTTTTTATACTTATGTACCTTATAAACCTTGCGGCCCTTAGAGCCTGCTTCTTCCTTGGCTTTAATTCCTTTCTTGGATTTACCCTTCACCTTGGAATCAGCTTTCTTCTTAGATTCTGCTTTAGACTTGGATTTCTTCTTACGCTCTGCCTTGGAAGCTCTGTCTGCATCTACATCCTCAGCTTCAAGTGCAAGCCTTGATACCTTTGCGGCACGAAGCTTAGCAGGAGTCTTTTTCTCAGGTCTATCAGATTTTAAAGACTTTCTTTTCTTATCTGCCTTTGATCTCTTAGACTTTCCTTTTACAAGGCGGATTCGGCCATTCTCATCCTCCTCGTAGTAGTCCTCTTCATAATCATCATCCGTGAAAGGATCGTATGCTTCATCATCTTCCACATCCGAAACAAGCCTGAAATCAATGGTCTTACTGAGCCTGTCAGTATCAAAAACCTTAACCTTTACAGTCTGACCAAGCTTATAGGTCCTGCCTGTTCTCTCACCCACAAGACAAAAATTATTCTCGTCATAGATATAGAAATCATCCTCCATTGACGATGCAGGAACAAGGCCTTCGCAGGTATTGGGAAGCTCTACAAACATTCCCCATCCTGTAACACCTGACACAGTTCCTTCAAAGGTCT
Source organism: Butyrivibrio sp. AE3006 (assembly GCF_000424165.1). Taxonomy (NCBI): domain Bacteria; kingdom Bacillati; phylum Bacillota; class Clostridia; order Lachnospirales; family Lachnospiraceae; genus Butyrivibrio; species Butyrivibrio sp. AE3006. The sequence goes on from NZ_AUJJ01000017.1 coordinate 48,149, forward strand.
CTCCTATATGAGATTCCATAAACTGAGCCTTTTTAAGCTTATCTGTCTCGCGCTCAGCTTCCTCAGCTCTTCTCTCAGTGTCGGAGGAATGCTTTGCAACCTCCTCAAGTATTCCCTGATAGTGAGCAAGCTTTTCATCCTTCATCCTGCCCCTTAAGTAATCCTTAATAATTCTATGGATCTGAAGATCAGGATATCTTCTTATGGGCGATGTAAAGTGGCAATAATATGTGCATGCAAGACCGTAATGTCCAAGACATTCTGTACTGTATTTTGCCTGCATCATACTACGTAGAGCAATTCTGCTGATTACAGGCTCTTCCTCTGTGCCCTCTATCTTGGTAAGAAGCTTTTGAATCTCTGCGGGCTGTATGGAGTCAGACTTAAATCTAAGATGATATCCCAGGTTACTTATAAAGGAATTAAGATTAGCTATCTTTTCCATATCAGGCTGTTCATGGACTCTGTAAACAAAGGGTGCCTGCATCCAATAAAAATGCTCAGCAACTGTCTCATTTGCAGCAAGCATAAAGCTCTCTATCATGGTAGTAGCCGTATTGGACTCCCTCACCTTGATTTCAGTGGGATTGCCATCCTTATCAAGAAGAATCTTTGCTTCAGGAAAATCAAAATCTATGGCACCGCGGCTTCTTCTCTTTTTCTTCAAAATCTCGGAAAGCTCTGCCATCTCCTTAAACATAGGGACGAGATCCTTGTATCTGTCTATCTGCTCAGGATCCTCATCCTCCAAAATTGCAGCAACTGAAGTATATGACATTCTCTCATTTACATTGATAACCGTCTCAGCTATCTGATGTGAAATAACAGCACCGTTGCAGTCAATATCCATAAGGCAGCTAAGAGCAAGTCTGTCTTCGCCGTGATTAAGACTGCATATCCCGTTACTAAGTCTATGGGGCAGCATGGGAATAACCCTGTCTACCAGATACACACTGGTACCACGCCTGAAGGCCTCTCTGTCAAGAGCAGAGCCTTCCTGTACATAATTGGTAACATCAGCTATATGGACACCAAGATGATATATTCCATCAGATACAGTAAGTGATACCGCATCATCAAGGTCCTTGGCATCTTCGCCGTCAATAGTCACCATCACAGTATCCCTAAGGTCAAGTCTTCCATCCATATCAGCTTCGATGATATGGTCCTTTACCTTCTCGGCCTGGTTCATAACTTTCTCAGGGAAAACGCTGGGTATATCAAAACTCTCAACTATAGATAAAATATCCACGCCCGGATCATTTATATTACCAATAATAGACGACACTCTTCCCTCAGGCTTTCTGCCCTTTATGGGATCGCCGTAATCGGTCATGGTAACAACGACCTTATCACCGGATACAGCACCCTTGCTATGCTCCTTAAGAATGAAAACATCCTGAGTAAATCTAAGGTTATCAGGAATTACGAATCCGTAGGTATGACCATCCTGATAAGTACCAACAATCTTATCAATAGCGCGAACAAGGATATTAACAATCCTTCCCTCATCGCGATTACCGCCACTCTGAGCGGCAGTACTGATAATCTCTACTTCAACGGTATCACCCTGAAATGCAGTGCCTGTATACTCCTCGGGAATAAAAATATCATCAACTCTGTCCTCAACCTCTACAAAGCCAAAGCCCCTTGAATTTGAGATAAAGGTTCCCGTTATATTCTGTTTCTTCGCTGCTATTTTCCTCTTAGACATTAAATCTCCTGTTATCGAAACACAAAGCATTTCTTATAAGATGAAAAAGGCACTCTGTAAAGAGTGCCTTTCGTAAAATCAATTCAACTAAATTAGAAAACCTGCATATTAAGTACTACGCTAAGAACTACGAAAAGTACTGATAAAACTACAGTTGTCTTCTTGAGAATTCCCTCTCTGGAACGTCCTTTGTTCTTGCCCCAGTAAGTTGTCTCTGCAAAGCCCTGAATAGCACCAAGTCCCTGTGTCTTACCTTCCTGAGCAAGTACAAGTGTTACAAGTGCTACACAATCAAGTATAAATATAATAGAAAGTACAATCTTTAAAGCTGCCACGAAATTTTCCTCCTAACAAATTCACAAATACCAATATAAATTACCATAAAAACACAGATTAATCAACACCATCAACAATAAAAGTAGTGATAGATTGAGATTTAATATCTGCTGAAAAGCTCATATTTTCGCTGTTTACACTTATGGCTGCATCACCTGTGACATCAGCCCAGTTTTCGCCATCTGCAAGAGTTCCGCTGGTCCTTATGGCAGTTACATTTACTCCTGTGGATTTGAATCCGGTAAGCTCAAACTCCCAGCGCTCATCCTTATTGGCATTGCTTGTAGCCACAATCACAAGCTTTTTATCCTTAGGATCATAGGCACATACAGTGAAGTTATCCCCTGCAAGTATGCAGAAGCCGGGCCTTATATATCTTGTGTACTGACCAAGTGCATAATATTTCTTTGTAAGGATCAGCTCCTCTTCATTGTGATCTCCGATGGCGATTCCCCAAAGGCTGTTGCCACCTTCAAGATCAAGGTCTCCAAAGCAGTGGTCTCTTGTATGCCAGTCATAAGGGTTAGTCTCATCTATATGCACATCAACGGCATCCCAGAGAATCCAGGCTGCAGGTAAAAGCTCATTTATATCAGTTTTAAGCCATTTGGATAAGCCAAGACCCGAAGCCATTTCCCCGGCATTTTTACCAGCTACGAAATCACCGTCCACTTCGCTCATCCACAGGTTTTTACCTTCACTTTCGGCAAGCTTTCGGAGCTGTTTTCTCTCACTGCCTGTATAGCTGTGAGTATCTATTCTTGAAACAACACTTTTTGCATCATCAGATAATGCATTATAAGCCTGAATTGCCGAATCAATGCTGGTCTCATCTGTTCCGCTGATTATGATATCTATACCTTTTTCATCAAGCTCATCCTTTAATGCAACCAAAACTTCAGACTGCATATCGCCGGAGCTTATATGGCAACCCTCCTGCTTTGGGCTATAGCACTCCCAGTAGCTTGTGGTTGGCTCGTTCATTGGACTTACACTTTGAAAAGTAACAACACCTTCATTTTTCCAGTGCTCAATGACATCTGCCATGTATGCGCCAAAGGCTTCAATTGAATCCTCTCTAAGATTGTCCTCAGAAGGATTAAATCCGCCCGAAGTACAGCCGCTCACTGTCATGAAATACGGAGGAGAGTTGGAAAAAGCTTCTGCAATAAACTCATCTCCAGCTTCCCTAAGGGCTGCCTTTAACACATTCATCTGATTAACATCGGCGTCCCAGTTATAATTCCAGGCATAGCCGCAATCCTCAAAGGCTCTGTCGAAATTCTCTTCGTAATATGAAATGTCATGCTCTGATGTGTCGATTTTGGTCACATCAACAGCATATCCCGGAACCACAGAATCAGAACGTTTTATATGAGTCTTGTGGGGAACATCAATATCCACATTCTCAGCAGTAAATACTTTGCCGTCTTCAGCGACATTATCTCCGCCTCCCACATTATATCTTCCGATACACATTCCAAGGCCTTCGTCCTTATTAAAGAAAGCCTTTGCAGCAGCGTCTGTCAGCTTTTCACTGTAGCCTAATCTGTTGGCCCACCAGCAAAGGGATGTACCAAAGCCCTGAAATTCTCCATATCCGTCTTCATTGGTATCATTGAAAACAGAATGTTCTTCCAGAGACACTTTAATATTTCTGTCCGGTTCTTTATTCATAGAGGTCTCCCCTTCGCCTTCATTTACGCTATCTTCATCACTAGCACCATCTGTGTTATCAGAATTCGTAGCATCACCAGTTACTTCCCCGGAATTCTGATCATCAATATTATCTGTCCTCGTGCCGCAGCACCCAAGAGCAACAGAAAATATCACCGCTGCTAAAAGGCAGCTTATTGTTTTTTTCATACCTAATCCCCATACATGCAGTGAAAAAACAACTGTGCGGAAAATCCACACAGTTGTCTGTTTCACACGCCTTAATTTTTATTACGTTTTATTTTTTGATAAGAAGTGATTCTCCTGTCATCTCAGCAGGCTTCTCATAACCCATGCACTCAATAAGTGTAGGAATGATATCTGCAAGGCAGCCATTCTCCTTAAGAGTATAAGCAGGATCATAGTTAACCAGTATGAAAGGAACAGGATTGGTTGTATGAGCTGTCCAAGGCTCGCCTGTCGCATAATCGATCATCATATCTGCATTACCGTGATCAGCGCAGATGAACATTGTTCCGTTCTTAGCCTTAACTGCTTCTACGATCTTACCAACGCACTCATCAACTGTCTCAACAGCCTTAACTGCTGCAGGAATAACACCTGTATGACCAACCATGTCAGGATTAGCGAAGTTGGTAACTACAACATCATATTTATCTGAGTTAATAGCTTCAAGAACCTTCTCGCAAACTTCAGGTGCGCTCATCTGAGGCTTAAGATCATATGTTGCAACATCCTTAGGACTGTTTACAAGGATTCTGTCCTCGCCTTCGTTGGGTTCCTCAACACCACCGTTGAAGAAAAATGTAACGTGAGCATATTTCTCTGTCTCAGCGATACGAGCCTGCTTCATGCCCTTAGCTGCAAGCCACTCACCGAAGGTATTTGTAAGAAGAACCTTCTTGAATGCGATCTCCTTGTTAGGGATAAGCGGATCATAATCTGTGAAGCATACATAAGTAGTCTTGATGCGTGCTCCTCTGTCGAACTTATCAAATTCATCATCACAGAAGCAGTGAGTGATCTCTCTTGCTCTGTCAGGACGGAAGTTGAAGAAAATGATTGAATCATTGTCCTTGATTGTAGCAACAGGAGCGCCATCCTTCATGATAACTGTAGGAATAACGAACTCATCTGTCTTGCCATCTTTGTATGTCTGAACCATGCACTCGTGTGCGCTGTCAGCCTTGTTGCCCTCACCCTTTGTAAGTGCATCATAAGCGATCTTCACACGATCATAGTTGTTATCTCTGTCCATTGCATAGTATCTTCCGGAAATAGAAGCTACTTCGCCAACGCCAAGCTCCTTCATCTTATCCTCGAGCTGCTGAACGAAATCGATACCAGATTCCGGAGGTGTGTCACGTCCATCAAGGAAGCAGTGAACATATACCTTTGAAAGGCCGTTTCTCTTAGCAAGCTCAAGAAGTCCATAGATATGTGTAATGTGGCTGTGTACACCACCATCACTTACAAGACCGTACATGTGAAGAGCTGAATCATTTTTCTTGCAGTTATCGATTGCTGCCATAAGTCCTTCGTTTGTGAAGAAATCGCCATCCTCGATAGACTTTGTGATTCTTGTAAGCTCCTGATAAACGATGCGTCCAGCACCCATATTCATATGACCTACTTCGGAGTTACCCATCTGACCATCAGGAAGACCTACTGCAAGTCCGCTGGCGTTACCTCTTACACAAGGATAATCCTTCATAAGGCCGTCAAGAACCGGTGTATTAGCCATTGCAATGGCGTTGCCTTCCGGATTGTCGTTAATTCCGAATCCGTCCATAATAAGTAAAACTGTTGGTTTAGAACCCTGCATATTTTATGCCTCCATATAAATAATAAATTATATTAAATTTGCAATTTAACTGTTTCCACAAAGTAGTATACTGATAAACCGCTTATTTATCAAGTGAAATAGCCCTTTTATGTAGCTTTGGCCTCATTAAAAAAACATAAAAATCATTCAAAACTCTTTAGCTTATTTTCATATTTTGTAATTCTGTCCTGAATCTCTTTTATCTCTTCATCAGACATATGCTTTCTGTTATCGATAACATTGTATTCGATAACTTTTATCAGATTGGAATCTCCGCCTTCTCTTTTTTCCTTATCCTTCTGCAAAACCATATTAAGTGCATCAATTATAGTCCTATAGGAAAGCATATAAAGCCCCTTATCATCTTCCAAAAGCTCACCATCAATAGTGCTATCAGCAAAATAGGACAACTTATCCATGATAGTTTTCCTTGTTTTCGAAGTGGCATTATCCTCTTCATCAAGCAATACCGCTATTGCAGTAAGAACCAGCATATCAGACAGCTCACCATAAAGCTCGTCATTACTAAGAAAATCTGTGATAAGCTTATACTTTTTCTGTCTGCTCATCTTCTGGGGCATTCCAGCCATCATGGAATGGTCATAAGCATTTCTAATCTCAATGTCGGTTCTCATAAGCTCTGAAAAAGCAAATACTATAGCCTGCTTATCTTCTGTAGTTACGCCCTCTGTATCTTTTCCTCTAAGTAGCCCAAGCTTATCTAATGCAGCCATAAGAAACTGACCGGAATCGAGGGCTGCATGAATACAGTCCCTTGCAAAAATCGGATCATACTCATCAAGAGCACGTGATGCTATGCACATATTAGCAGCAAAAACAGATGTGGCACAAAGATCATATTCTACGCTTCCATCCTCGTCCTGCTGATCAAATGCTTTTTCCATAGCATCTCTAAGTTCCTGTGCCAAAGCATCATTTCTTTCATCAGAAAACTCAAGCTCATATAAACCATAGGTTACAGCCAAGTCTTCTTCGCTTTTTCTTCTTAATTCCAATAAATCTTTCATTTTTACTCCCATTTTTCGCAAAGAAAAAGCCCCACAAATGTACGCTTTGGCGCAAGCATCTGCGAGGCTTTGTTTTCAGGAAATATTATTATTTCATAAGCTCGTTAACGTACTTTTTAATTTTATCATCCTTTGCGTTAGCATTAAAGTACTCCAGGAAATGTTCGCCTGAAAGAGCACCCTTAACAAGGTCCTGATCAAGCTTTGAAAGAATCTCAGTAAGATCCTGAACATAAGTCACCTTCTTAACTTCATCAAGAATCTTCTTATTTCTCTGCTCCGGAACAGCTCTTTCTCTGGGATATCCCTGGCCGCTGGGCTCGCAGAAAAGCTTCTCGAAAATATACTCAAGATTGAGGTCTCCGCCCCATCCATAACCCTTAGCAAAAGGAAGTGAAATAGCATTGCCGTCATTTATCTGTGCAAAGGTGTAAGCATCAAGGGCATCTTCTACATGTCCGCAGATAACGCCGGGAAAGCTGTTAAGTGCAAGCATTGCACCTTCACCTGTGCCGCATCCTGTGATCACATAATCAACAGCGCCTGAATTAAGCAAAACTGCTGCAAGAATACCATTCTGTACATAAGTGAGCTGAGCTTCATCCTCTGCAGAATACATACCGTAATTAAAAACCTCAAAGCCGTAGCCGTCAGCCACCTTCTTAAGTGCGTTATATATAACCTGGTTTTTAGCAGCCTGACTGTTCTCATTGATAAGACCGATCTTCATAAAAAAATAACCTCCCAAATATTAAAGTATTTGCAAGGTTATTTTATCTCTAAATATTCATTTATTCTATATCACTTGGCCATTAGTATTGTTTTTTCAACATTTTTGGCATTAAAAGCTGTAGTTAATTATCCTCTATCATGGCAAGAGCGCCGTAGATATTTGAATCATCACCAAGAGCGGCTTTTTTAAGCTCTACAGTGTTTCTGATGGAAGGCATGCAGTAACGATCTACCTCTGCTAAGATCTTCTCCATGAAGAAATCTCCAACAGCTTCCATTACACCACCGCCGTAAACCACGATGTCAGGGCTTATGGTATTTATCATATTGCCTGTTGCAATTGCAAGATAATGGCATGCTCTGTCAACAGCTTCAAGAGTAACGGGGTCTCCTGCTGCAATGGCTTTTTTCAGATTCTTACTCTTAAATACGCCATTTTCTATGGTGTCTGCCAGCATGTTCTTTCTGCCTCTGTTTGTCTGCTGCATGATATAGGCACTCATGCCCTTTTTACTTGAAAATGCTTCAAGACAGCCCCTCTGACCGCATCCGCAAAGAGGTCCCTCGGGATCAAGGATCATGTGTCCGTACTCAGCAGCCTTATACTTATTTCCTGTAAAAAGCTTGCCATCAAGGATAAGTCCGCCGCCCATGCCTGTTCCTACAAAGAAACCGACTACGTTCTTATAACCCTTGGCAACGCCGTACTTGTACTCACCAAGAACGCCCACATTAACATCATTTCCGATATAAAAAGGAATTCCTACTTCTTTCTCTATGGAAGATTTGATGTCATAATTCTGCCATGGAAGATTAGGGGATGTAAGGACGATACCTGCACCCTGATCGATTACACCCGGAGCGCCTGCTGCTATTGCCTTAATCTTGGACTTCTTAATATCAGAATCCTTGATCATGTCGTTAACGACACTTATGATGACTTTCTCGATATTATTTACATCATCGCCCATTTCCTTAGTCTTCTTTTTAAGGCGATACACGATTTCTTTCTTTTCATTGAAAATCGCGCCAAGTATCTTAGTTCCCCCAATATCAAGGCAAATGTTATAAGTATCTCCCATTACTTATCCTCCTTTTGTTCTGACTTAATATACTGTCCGTAGTTGTTTCTGCCGCTTTCCTTAACTTTGTAGAGTGCCTTATCGGCATTCTGATATAACGAGTTATAATTAGTACCATCATCAGGACAAAGAGCATATCCTATAGACATAGTATACGTCACTTTTTGTCCTTTGTATTCAAATGATTTATCCATTGTAGAAAAATCACTTAGAATTTTATCAACTTCAGGCTGAGTTTTATTCCTTATTATTACCATGAACTCATCTCCGCCTATTCGTGCAGGATAGCTGTCATCTCCCATGTACTTCTTCATTCTCTCAGAAGCATCCTGAAGGACCTTATCACCACAGTCATGTCCGTAGTTATCATTAAACTGTTTGAAGAAATCAAGATCAAGAAGCACCATTGCGAAATTCTGCGTTTCAGGATCGTTCATGATATCCTCAACTACCCTTGTTATGGTCATTCTGTTGAACAGTCCTGTGAGAACATCCCTCTCCGCAAGATTTCTGATGGTCTCATTGGTGCGCTTAAACTCATCAACGTCATAAGTGAGGATATATACATGAATATTGTCACCATCACGATTTTTCCTGATCTGGTAGCAGGCGTTCTGATATCTTGGCTTATCACTTGCACCGGTTCTCTGGAGATATACGATTTTTCCTGAAATATTACCTTTCTCATACTCGGCAATAAGTCTGTCCTTGTCATAGAACTCGTACATCTTATCCCTGTCTTCTTCAATGACCTGTGAAAATACCATGCTTTTTATCACTTCACCAAAAGGAAGTGAGATATATCCGGTTTCACCAAAGTCACTGATAAGACCGCTTTGTCCAAGATGCATATATATAGTCTGATCATCCGTAAGAGAAGCCTCCAGGAAAAACGTATTCCTGATAAACTGTTCAAAGGATCCATAACCAAGGGTATCGGTAAAGGCATCACTGGCAAGAAGCAGGTATATAGGATCACTTGGCATATCATAATATTCACTGCCACTCTGACTTATTTCAGGAAGCTTTCTCATACGCTCTGCATCGATACTTCTTGAGCACATAAGAAACATCTTGCTGCCTTCGGAAATAATAGGAACTATGAGGTACATAAGCCAGTTGTACTCTCCGTTAACATCTATTGTTCTAAAGTAATCCGTCAAATGGTCAGTGCCAAATTCCGCAAGTCGTTCATCGAGTGTACTGCAATCGAAAAATGAAATAAAGGCGGTTCTGTCTTCATTGTAAATGGCTTCATTGGCAAACTTTACAATTGCCTCTGAGTATTTACAATCAGACAGAGAAACACCATATTTTGTCTTATTCTCATAGATTATATCGAATTCATCCGTATCTATCTGCGTTCTTGCAATTCTCGTATATAACGGATACAAAAATCTCAGAGAATTGTTAAGCTTTGCCGCTCTGGTCTCAGGATCATTTTTCGTCAAAGTCTCAATTGTTGCAATCAAGGCAGCTTTGCCTACGCTGTCATCAATGATTTTTCTGAGCATAATCCTGTGGAAACCTTTGCCTGTAACAAATTCCATAGCATGGATTTCATCATCTTTAGATGAATTACGGGCAAGATCTCGTAGCTGCTTTGAGAATGGATTTAGCTTGTCGTTAAATACCATTTCAACATTATAAAGACCATCAATAAACATGTCTGAAATGACCTCGTCAAAGCCGCGACTGGTCATCAGTATCCTGAACTTCCTTCCGTTAAATACCATAATAGCAAGCGGAAGCTGATTCAGATATGTAAATTCGTCCTCATGATTAGAATTTCTGTTCTCAATGGGTGTCTGAGAAAGAATATTAACTTTACCGATTTCACGATAAAAATCTCTCTCTTCAAAGGTCTCATATTCGTATGGATAAATACCCTCATCGTAATAATCTATAGGCTTTGCTTCTGAATAAAGATGTCCCTGGGTCTTCTCGCAGCCGGTCTGCTTAAGGAACTCCAAAACCTCCTCATCCTCAACGGCGCCCATCATTGTGGTCATGCCAAGCTCCTTCGAAAGATTAAGGATGTTTTTCAGAATAATTCTTGATGTCAGGTCATTATTGAATCCGGAAAGGAAATTACTATTAATCTTGATGGTATCAAAAGGCATATCTCTGATAGCCTGAAGCGCAGAATACTCACTTCCGAAATCATCAAATACTATGTGGAAACCATTTTCTTTAAATTTTTCCAGTTCTTTCTGTATGCCCTTTTTGTCTCTGGTTATTTCAGCTTCACTTATCTCAATCTGGATCAGGTCATTTGTCAGATTATTTTTCTCCAGTTCCTCCTTAAACAGTTCCAGTACATCTATAAGGAGAAAATCGAGTTTTGTGAGATTAATCGAAACAGGAACCGGCTCCATTCCTCTGTCGATAACAGTTCTCTGATCCTTACATACCTGTCTTATAACATATTCATCAAGTAAATGAATCTTTCTTGCATTCTCAAGAACTGGTACAAAATCGTAAGGCAAAAGGAATCCATACTCATCGTTTTTCCACCTGGCAAGTGCTTCCAAACCGCATACTTTTCCTGATAATGTGTGGAATATGGGCTGATAGTAAACCACTATTTCTCCGTTTTTAAGAGCATCCTCCAAATGGTGCACAACATAGTGCTGCATAAGGATTTTCTCATCCACATCATTTTTGTCAAAAATTGAAATTTCGGATTCGTTCTTTTCACAAAGATCACATGCAATCTTTGCGTTCTCCACTATTTCGAGACCGTTTCTGTCATCGGGATTGATAGCATATATACCGGCTTTTATTTCCATTCCGGTATGAATATATACTTCATCAAAATCCATTCGAATCTTCTTAATGAAGCGCTCTATATCATCTATATCTGTGAAAACAACGAACTGATCGTCCTCGAATTTCCCGACTAGATCAACGGGGAAGCAATTCTTTATCTTATTAGCCACAAAGAGCAGAACTTCATACCCTTCGTCAAAGCCATTTCTCATGTAATATGAATCAAAACCTTTAATACTGAAAAATACACAGCAAAAAGAAGCAGCAAAATCACCATTTTCTGCTTTTTCGTTAATAGCATTGATTAGTGAATCTTTTAGGTATAGGTCTGTGATCAACCACTTGTTAGTATCTTTTTCCACGTCGATACCTGCCTGGTCCTTTATTCATATTACTAATTAATGTTATCAAAATACAAAATATAAAACTATAAAAAATCCGAAATGTTATAGAAAAATTATAGAATTTTAAGAAAAAAGGCTGCCTAAAAAAGGCAGCCCTGAATCACTTTATATTATTCACCGAAAACGGCTTTGTAATCCTTCTGGAACTTTTCAATTCCTGCTGTTGTAAGAGGGTGATTAACCATCTGTGCGATTACAGCATAAGGAACTGTAGCAATGTGAGCACCTGCAAGTGCACAGTCTGTTACGTGCATAGGATGACGAACTGAAGCAGCGATGATCTCTGTATCAATACCGTGTAAGTCAAAGATCTGAGCAACCTCAGAAATAAGGTCTGTACCTCTTGTGCTGATATCATCAAGTCTTCCAAGGAAAGGACTTACGAAAGCAGCGCCTGCTCTTGCAGCAAGAAGTGCCTGGTTAGCTGTGAAAATAAGAGTCATATTGATCTTGATGCCCTCAGCTGAAAGTGTGTGGCAAGCCTTAAGACCTTCCTCTGTCATAGGAATCTTAACAACCATGTTAGGGTGAATCTTAGCAATCTCACGTCCCTCAGCAATCATGCCCTCAGCATCAACTGTTGTAGCCTTAACCTCACCACTGATAGGTCCGTCAACGATAGATGCGATCTCAGCAACTACCTGCTTGAAATCTCTGCCTTCCTTTGCGATAAGGGAAGGGTTTGTGGTAACACCGCAAATAACGCCCATATCGTTGGCTTTCTTGATGTCTTCTACATTAGCAGTATCCAAAAAGAATTTCATAATACACTCCTGTCCGCTTAAGAACGACTTAAGCTTAAACAACTATAAGATTTTTTCATACATTGAAAATAATAGCATAGATGAATCTAATTTCAAACGTAAATATGCCCTTTTAATATTAAAAATTGCTTTTACTACATTTTGTTCAATAATTGCGTAAATCTCCGCCATCATCATGTAAAAGCGTCGATGGATCGCCGTCTGCCGCTGTTGTTGCAAGGCTGTCGCACCTCTCGTTTTCAGGATGTCCGTCATGCCCCTTAACCCAGTGCCATGTCACATTATGTTTTTCGACCGCACTAAGAAGTCTCTTCCAAAGCTCAACGTTTTTAACAGCTTTACCGTCTGATTTTTTCCAGCCCTTTTTGATCCAGCTGTCTATCCAGTGCTCATTAAAGGCACTTATCACATATTTAGAATCAGAAAAAAGGTCCACATCGCAGGGCTTGTTAAGAGCCTCTAACCCCATAATGGCGCCCATAAGCTCCATTCTGTTATTGGTGGTCTTATCGTAGCCTGCGCTTATCTCCTTTTCATGGAGCTGACCCTTAGCATCAATAAACTGAAGTACTGTGCCGTATCCGCCAGGGCCGTCCGGATTCCCTCTTGCTGAACCATCTGAATAAATAGTTACTTTCATTTACACCTCTTCCAAATTCCTTCTTTGTCAAAATACTCTGCCATTGCTTCCGCATCCTTAACTATGGACTTATCATAGCCTATTGATTCAAGGAGCTTTATGGCATTCCTTGTGGTGGCAGGTCCTGTGCGTATCCGATAGTCAAAAATAACATCTCCGCCTGTCATATCACCTTCAAAATGATAGATATCATATTTATCAGCCAAAATACCGCACAGCTCACCGTCATGGGTAGCTGCAAAGCAGAAAACACCTTCCTTTGTAAAATAATCAAGAACCATTGAAGATGCGGCGATTCGCTCTGTAGTATTGGTGCCCCTTAGCACCTCATCCACAAAGCAAAGAACCGGGGCAGCTTCTTTATCTCTAGCTGCATCAATCACGCGCTTTAAGGATTTTATCTCTGCCATGTAATAGCTGTCGCCAAGATTAAGGTCGTCACGCAGTGCCATTGAGCTATAGATCCGATACAGTTTTCCTCTATATGCAGAAGCTGTACATGTATGGATAGTCTGTGCAAATATGCTGTTTATGGCGCTCATTTTAAGGAATGTTGATTTTCCCGAAGCATTTGATCCGGTAAGAAGAAGTCCTCTTTTCAGTGTGATTGAATTAGGCACTGGACTCTCAAGAAGAGGATGATATCCTTCTTCTATCCTGTATTCTTCATCTGATACAAATTCAGGTGTGCAATACTTACCATCAAGGGAAGCTCTGTAATAACAGATGGATAACACTGCATCCATCTTACCCATCAGTGTAATAAGTCTGTCCACGCTGTCCTTATTGGGTTCAAGCTTATCGAACATTCTTCCAAACTTTATAAGGTCCACATGAGTGATCATTCTCACATAATCAGCAAGAATATCAAGGGGATTACCACTGCCTGTCCTTCCGGCACCTGATATAACGATCCAGGAATTCCTCGAAAAGCCGCTTAACGTAGCCGTAAGGCTTCTTAGCTCTTCAGTTTCCCTGGAAAAGGCTTCGCTTTTTTCATCAGCTATTTCATTTGCCCATCTGATGAGCCTGCATATATACGCAAAGGTCACAAGATATGGTTCGATCTGTGCTTTTATCCTGAAATAGGTCACGATGTTATAGCTGACAATTACAAGAAGCGCTATAAAGCCTACAGTAAATCCAAAGAACGACATATAAATAATTGCTGCCGCCATAAGGAAAAGCGCCAGATAATGCGGCACTGCAGATATCCTCTTTGCTCCGTTTAAAAGATCCAGGTAATCGTATATAGAATATTTTCCGGATTTACCGATTTTTCGAAAAACAGATTTTAATCTGATACGTTCTGATTCATTAGACTTAAGAGTATCAAGCTCCTGCTCAAGCTCAGAAAAGTCATCTGTATAAACAGGATTCCTTAGCATATAGTAAAGATACTCTTCTCCGGAGGATGACTCGCAGTAATTAATTCTGTCGAAAACTTCATCCATGGAAAGATCAGAGAAAGTGATATCATCCACAAAGTACGTACCCTTGTGCTTTTCATGATATCCGCCTATATGCGAATTTTTGGACAAAAGCCTTTTGTCAGGCCTTTGTCCAAACTCTTTTTTAAACTTATTACAAAACTTTTTCTCTTCCGCCCTTGCGTTCCTTAGTCCAAATAAGGAAAGGACAAACAGAAATGCGCAAATGCCAAGCAAAAAATAAACTCCGTTCATTAAATTCCCCAATTATAATTCTTTATCTATTCTGCTCTTGATCTCATTTGCCTTAGCATAAATCTCTTCAGGAGCTATTCCGATATTGTATTCGCCCTTTTCATAACGGATTATTCCGCCGATCATGGTGAGAACAACATTTGAATTGCTTCCGCTGTAAACAATGTTCTTGCAAATATTGTTTATGGGCTGCATATTGGGTTGATTAAGATCGATCATGATAACGTCAGCCTTCTTGCCCTCTTCAAGAACGTCACAGTCATTAAGTCCCATTGCGTGTGCGCCGTTTACGGTGGCCATCTTAAGGACTTCCATGGCATCAATACAGGAAGCATCGTTCTCCTTAAGCTTTCCAAGTCCTGTTACAAGGAACATCTCGCGGAACATATTGAGGCAGTTGTTGCTGGCAGGTCCATCTGTTCCAATAGCAACAGGAATACCTCTTTTCAGGTAATCATTTATAGGTGCAATTCCGCTGGCAAGCTTGGTGTTGGAGCCGGGATTGGTAACTGCGAACATATTTCTCTTCTTAAGGATTTCCATATCCTTCTCATCTGTATGAACAAGGTGATATCCGCCACCGCCATATTCAAACATTGAAAGACTGTCGAGGAACTGCAAAGGGCTCATGCCGTAGCGTCCCTTGCACTCCTCTGTTTCAGGAGCAGTCTCGGAAATATGTGTATAAACTGGTGCCTTATACTTATGAGCAAGCTCTGCTATTTTCTCAAGGAGCTCCTTTGAGCAGGTGTATTCTGCATGGAATCCGATCATGTATGAGTTATATGGATCTTTTCCATTAAGCTCGTTGTAGCACTTTTCAACCAGCTCAACCGACTGACTGAAATTGTTTACAGCGCCAACCTGTACGCATCTCATTCCGGCATCTCTGCAGGCATCCGCTATGGATTCGGGAGTAAGGTACATATCAAAAATTGATGTGATACCGCCGTCAAGGTACTCCAGAATCGCCAGCTGAGTAAGATAATAGATATCCTCTGCAGTCATTTTTGCTTCCACAGGGAAAACCTGATTGTTCAGCCACTGCGCAAGGGGTAGATCATCTGCTCTTGAACGAAGCAGAGTCATTGCAGAGTGAGTGTGTGCATTTTTAAATCCGGGCATAAGGAGATTGCCCTTACAGTCTATCTCTCTGTCAAATACAAGCATTGCATCGGGGTGATCCTTGTAGTAACCCTCTATCTGAGACGTGGTGTCACAGTAGATGATCTTGTCGTCATTTGTCCAAAGCTCACCATCAAATATGTCCTGTCCATCCTTCATAGAAAGGATTCTGGCATTGTAAAAACGGATTCTCATTTTGCACCTCTTTATAGTTTAATTTTTGATTAGAATTTCTTAATGCAGTCCGTAACAAGCTTTTCGAATAATTTCCCTGACTTATCAGCAGCCTTCTGTACATCCTCATGGGAAAGAGGATCGCCCATTCCTGCTGCAAGATTACTGATGCAGGAAATTGCACAGATTCTCATACCCATATGATTACCAACGATAGCTTCTACAACGGTACTCATACCAACAGCATCCACGCCGAGAGTTCTGAGCATTCTGATCTCAGCAGGTGATTCAAAGGAAGGACCTGTAAGCTGTGCATAAACTCCTTCATGGAGATAAATCTTATCCTCGATTGCTGTATCCTTTACAATCTTCATAAGGTCTTTATCATATACATTACTCATGTCCGGGAATCTTGTGCCAAACTGATCCACATTGGGACCAATAAGCGGGTTCGGTGCAAAAACAGAAACATGATCTGTAAGGAGCATGAAGTCTCCTGCATTAAAGCTATAGTTGATACCACCTGATGCATTTGTAAGGAAAAGAATCTCTGCACCAAGCATTTTCATTACTCTTGTAGGAAGTACAACATCGCTAATATCATAGCCTTCGTAGTAGTGAACGCGACCCTTCATGCATACTACAGGTGTCTCTCCCACATATCCGAAAATAAATCTTCCATCATGTCCGGGAACTGTAGAAACAGGGAATCCCGGAATCTCTGAGTAAGGAATCTCACATTTTATATCAATCTGACTTGCATAATTTCCAAGGCCTGAACCAAGTGTAAGAGCTACCTTCGGCTTAAAATCCGTAACCTTTCTTATTGCTTCTACGCATCCATTTACCTTTTCAAAAACTTCTTTAGCTGTAGCCATTAGTCATCCTCCGTTATCGCTTCATTTTCTGAACTGATACTATTTTCATCAGTATTTATATAATACCCTAAATCCTGTGAAATTCCCACAGCATCCCGCAATTTGCCATGGAGCTTGGGACGAACTGTATCTCTTATTGCAAGGGTAAGGGCATCTATAGCTCCGTAATCATTTATAAAGCTTACGAAAATTCCGGTTATTCCCTTAATCTGTTCAAGGCTTCCAAACTGATCAAGGATTCCAAAAAGCATTCCGCTTCCGGGTATCTCATCGAACCTTATTCCTATGTTGTCAGGGGCAGCAGGCCTGTTCTTATCAAAACAGATACCATGCTGAAGGGGTTCTCTTTTTCCAAAGTAAATATTCATTACTCTGGTGGTTGAGTCTTCAACAAAATAGAACTCATTTCTAAGAACGGGTCTGTTGTACTCATCTGTAGAAAACTCTGAAATCACTGAAAGCCTGTAGCTCTCGCCGTGCTCATCCACATCTGTGTAAGTAGGGTTCTCTCTGGAGCAGCACTTAAGCTTTATCTCCTTTTCGCCTTCCTTGATGATCATGTAAAAGGCATCGCTTCTGTCATCATACTCAAAGCCTATACTTGAGATTCCATCTGTATAGTTATTGTGCATTACCTGCATAAGAAGCGGCATAACGCCAACACCCTTATCGTCCATATCATAGATGCATCCATTCAGGCATTTTTTCAAAATCCTCTCAAAGCCCTGTTCGCTATCACCCTGGAGCTTTTGCTCTCTGCTCAAAGGTACGTTTCTGTAATGTCTCTTTGATGAACCCTTTGTCATAACAAGCTTTCTGTTTTTAAAGCCATGGTTATAAATAAGAGCATTTTTAAATTTCTTTCCTTCTGCTTCAAGGATAAAGTCATTAAGCTTTTTCTGGGCTGCAAGAGTTTTCTCATCCACTTCTATGGCAGCATCCGATACCTTTATTTCTGCCATCTCGCCTCTTATGATCCTTGACATATTACCTGCCTGGAAAAGATCGTCATTTCCTGCATTTGTAACGATGATCATATTAAGGTCAGGATAGCAGTATACATTCTGTCCCAGCATTCCGTTGAAGGTATAAGCCCCTTCCCTGTCAGCACCTGTCCAAAGCTGATAGCCGTATCCCGGTGATGATTCGTTTTTCGTCTCAACCTGAGGCTTTGTTGCTTCCAATACCCATTCCTCAGGTAAAATCTGCTTTCCGTCATACATGCCCTTATTAAGATAGAGGATTCCAAGCTTTGCCATATCCTCAATGCGCATAAACATACCCCAGCCGCCCTTGGTAATATTCTGCGGACAGGTCTCCCAGAACACTCTTTTGATTCCAAGGGGGTCGAAAAGTCTTGGTTTTAAATATTCAAGCATGCTCTCCCCTGTCAGCTCAGTGACTATGGCTGAAAGCATATATGAGTTCATGGAATTATATTCAAAGACAGAACCTGGCGCATTTTTCTGCTGAGCTTCAAGAAAAAGCTTACGCCAGTCATTTCCTGAAATCGCACCTGATTCATTAAAAGATACACCGCTTGTCATGGTCAGCAGGTGTCTAACGGTCATACCGTTTGAGAACACAAGCTGTAGCGGATTTTTCCTTCTACTGAAAATATCCGCTACCTTGTCATCAAGTTTAAGTTTTCCTTCTGTAACAAGGAAGCCGATTGCCATCCCTGTTACGCTTTTGCACATGGAGTGTGTCACATGCCACACATCCTTTTCGAAAGGTGATGCACAAAACTCGCCTATTACATGCCCATTTCTGATTGCCATCACTTTATGTATGTGGCAACTGTTATTGCAATAGAGCTTTTCAAATAAACCAAGAAGAAAAGCTGAATCAACTCCCATTTCTTCAGGTGTTGACCTTGGAAGAAATGTCTCTCCCTCATTATCCTCAGGAAAAAGAGGCTTTTGCGGAGAGTACTCTACGTTACTGATTTCACCGGTCTTGTGACCGATAAGCTTCATAAGTAACTTTAAAATATCACGTTCCTGCTTAGCCATATTTTGACTCCTATCCCATTTAGTCCCGCAGGAAATGAGTCAGTAAAGCTATTTGATCCATTTTTCCTAAATACCCGCGGGCTTTTAGTCCTCAAGGGCTCTCATGGAATTAAGAATGGCAATTACCGCAACACCTACATCACCAAATACCGCAAGCCACATGGTCGCAATTCCAAGCGCTCCGAGAACAAGAATCAGTAGTTTTACAAAAAGGGCGAATACGATATTCTGCTTAACTATTCTGAGAGTCTTTCTGGCAATTCTAATGACATCGGATATCTTCCTGATATCGTCGTCCATAAGAACTATGTCAGCTGCCTCGATGGCAGCGTCGGAACCAAGGGATCCCATTGCAATACCTACATCTGCTCTCATCAAAACAGGTGCATCATTTATTCCATCTCCCACAAATGCAACCTTATTAGAAGCATCATTCAGGAGTTCTTCAACCCTTTCTACCTTATCAGCAGGCAAAAGCTCGTAGTACACTTTATCAATACCAATCTCTGATGCAACGCTCTCTGCTGTCTTCTTACTGTCACCAGTTAGCATTACAACTCTTGATACTCCCGATGTCTTAACATCTGAAATAGCTTTCGCCGCACCTTCTTTTATTGTATCAGATATTATGATGCATCCAAGATATTTTTTATCTTTGGCGATATATACTATGGTTCCTGGCTCAGTGGTTTCATCTGCTTCTATGCCATTTTCAGACATAAGCTTGAAGTTACCTGCAAAATACTCATCGCCTTCATACTTTGCACTTATTCCAAGTCCCGCATATTCCTTAACATCAGTTACCTTTGAAAGCTCCGGCTTAGCAGAAAACTTTTCTTCGTAAGCTTCCTGAATAGACTTTGCGATTGGATGATTTGAAAATCCTTCCAGGTGAGCTGCCATTTTAAGAAGCTGCTCTTCATCGATATTTGCGGAAGGATTTACAGCTATTGTTTTAACCTTGAATTCACCCTTTGTGATGGTTCCAGTCTTATCCATAACAAGGGTATTTACATTGGCAATGGCTTCAAGGTAGTTACTTCCCTTAACAAGAATACCCTTCTTGGAGCTTGCTCCGATTCCTCCAAAGAATCCAAGAGGAACTGAAATAACCAGTGCACAGGGGCAGGATACTATAAGGAAAATACATGCTCTTTTTATTGAATCCGAAAATGGCATAAGACCAAGAATCGGAGGGATAAGTGCAAGAAGTACAGCGCCGAATGTTACAACAGGTGTGTAATATCTTGCAAACCTGGTGATGAAGTTCTCCATCCTGGATTTCTTGTTGCTGGCATTCTCAACGAGCTCAAGGATCTTCGCAACTGTAGAATCTTCGTACTTCTTTGTAGTCTTAATTCTAAGAACGCTGTCCTTATTTACACATCCGCTGATTATATCAGCACCTTCAGTAATTCTTCTGGGTACGGATTCACCTGTAATGGATGAAGTATCAATGAACGAATCACCTTCCACAACAATACCGTCTACAGGAATCTTTTCACCGGGCTTAATAACCAGAATGCTTCCAATCTCTACATCAGAAGGGTCAACCTCCTCGATTTCTCCTGCTTCATTTTCAAGATTTGCATACTCAGGAGCGATGCTCATCATATCAGCTATAGACTTTCTTGATTTTCCAACAGCGTAGCTCTGGAAAAGCTCACCGATCTGATAGAACAGCATAACTGCCACAGCTTCTGAATATTCGCCTATTCCGAAAGCACCAAAGGTAGCGATCATCATAAGGAAGTTTTCATCAAAAACCTGTCCGTGAGATATATTTATTGCTGCTTTTCTAAGAACGTCATATCCGATTACAAGATAAGGTATAAGGAAAATCACAAATACCGCCACCTTTGGAAGGCTGTCCATAAGTCCTGTGTGCTCACATACAAGAAGTATTGCAAACACTATAAGTACAGCAATTATTCTGTTTCTGGTTTTTTTCATTTTCTTAGTCATAACATATCTCCGGTCCTGTGTCTTTTTTTAATCTTCCTTTGGCATTTCCAATAAAGGTCGAAAATATAGTGTAGATAGTTACAGTGGTTATCTATTAATCAGATTTCAATTTCACAGTCAGGCTCAACCTTCTTGCAGGCCTTAACAGCTTCCTTAAGAACTGTGTCATAAACATCATCTGCAGCTTCAAGTGTGAGCTTCTGAGTCATAAAATTAACTCTGGCATCCACAACACCATCAAGCTTCTTGATGGCATCCTCCATCTTTGCTGCACAGTTAGCACAATCAACTTCACATTTGTAGGTCTTTTTCATAGTTCATTTCTCCTTCTTGATTTAAATATTTTTGCGGAGGTGATCTCCGATATGTTAACTGATTCATCTATCATTCGGGTTGATTAAGTATTAAATTAATCATCCTTCTTCGATGTGTTCTCGTCCCATGGCGATTATGGTTCTTACATGTTCATCTGCCAGGGCGTAATACATTTGCTTTCCATCTCGTCTGCTTCTTACCAGCTTATTCACTTTAAGTATCTTAAGCTGGTGTGATACCGCCGACTGAGTCATACGAAGTTTATCAGCAAGATCATTCACACAGAACTCATCTGCAAAAAGCGCAAACAATATTTTAATTCTGGTGGAATCACCAAAGACCTTAAACAGTTCAGCAAGGTCATACATCTCTTCCTCATTTGGAAGTTCGTCGAATTTGCAGCTATAGTGTTCCATTTGCCCTCCTTACTCTTTATTAATCATCAGCACAAACTGTCATTCTTTCAAATTACTTATGTTATGTTGTGTTTTATTTCAAGTATGATTATGTTTTATATTTACATATGAATATTTGTTCATATGTATGATTATAAATTACTACTCTTTATTCCTTATGTCAACATTTTATTGAGTTTTCATTGAGAATTTTAATGAATATTATGTTAAATCACTTCTTTTGATCAGAAGCAAGAATACTTACGTCTAAGAAAAAATACTATGTCAGAATCCGAACATATAAGAAATCTGGCGGAGAAAAGATATATACTCCAAGTGGAGCAAATCTAAGAGTGTAAAGGTTAAATAAAACGGTAAAATCGGAGGTGTTCAATATGAGCATCTCCGATTTTTAGATATATTATGTGCTATATAGCAAGGGCTGTGGTGTCATAAATCCTTCAAAATCTTATCCTGATCACGTTTACCATAAACCACTCTAAGAACGACAACCCTTGCATTTTCATCGTCAATAATGTAGTAGGCAATGTAGTTATCAACAAGGAATCTGCGAACATCATCACGCTTTAAGAAAGGATTCTCGACAGGTCGCCCTGTTTTGGGATTCTTGCATATTTCTTCAAGCTTATCTTCAAGAGTATCTGCAAATGCAGCCGCTGCATCTGGATTTGCTAAATCATCGTCGATATACGAAAGGGTCTCATCGATATCAGCTTCTGCAATTTCGGTAAAATCGTAATCATATCCTTCAAAGACCATGTTTTTTCCTCAGCTTCTTCAAAGATTTCCTTCCATCGACAGTCCGGCCGTTCTCGTAGTCTGAAATACCCTTGTTGACAAGAGAAGCCTCATCAATCTTTCTCATAGTACGTTCATAATAATCTATATCCATCACAACAAGCCGGCCATATCCATTTTTGGTAACAAAGACAGGCTCATTTGATTCAGCACATCTGCGTTCTATTTCTACAGTGTTTTTTAAATCTCTCATTGGAACTATCTGCATAACGTGCACCTCCTTTGTGACTAAATTATATACCAAGTATAGCCACAAAACAATATAAGAAAATCATTGCCATATAAGATAGCAGACTGTATATTCAAAAAAGGATGTAGCCAATCTGACCACATCCTTCATGAACCTAAATTATCATAGGATTTCCTTATTTACAGAAAAAATATCAAAGTCTCGCGTATACCAAAAAGAATAGGTATTTATGGAGAGATACTGACTCCGCTTTACCGAAATGATTAAGGGTCGGCATATTGCCGGCCCCAATATCACATATCTACTATATTCAAATATCCGGTAAATCAAGCTCGCCGCCTGAATCATTTATTACAGTGTAACCTTCTTGAAGGACTTCTTGCCCTTCTTAACCATTATGCCTTCACCTGCGAAGGTATCCTTTGTGTAAGTGGTCTTAAAGTCTGTTACCTTCTCGTCGTTGAACATAACACCGCCCTGCTGAACTGCTCTTCTAGCTTCGCTTCTTGTAGGGCAAAGACCTGAGCTTACAAGAACCTGAAGGATGTCAACTACGCCATCTCTAAAGTCCTCTTCCTTAAGTGCAACAGCGGGAACGTTTGCAAGATCTCCGCCACCTGCGAAAAGTGCTCTTGCAGCGTCCTGTGCTTTCTGTGCTTCTTCTTTTCCATGAACAAGCTCTGTAAGCTCGAATGCAAGGATTTCCTTCTTCTCGTTGATTCTGGAATCCTCCCACTTCTCCATCTCCTCGATTTCTTCGATGGGAAGGAAAGTGAGCATCTTAAGGCACTTATCAACATCGGCATCGCCAACGTTTCTCCAGTACTGGTAAAAATCGTAAGGTGTTGTCTTCTTGGGATCAAGCCATACAGCGTTACCTGCTGTCTTACCCATCTTCTTACCCTGAGAATCTGTAAGAAGTGTGATGGTCATTGCGTGAGCGTCCTTGCCGAGCTTTCTTCTAATAAGTTCTGTACCGCCGAGCATGTTGCTCCACTGGTCGTCACCACCAAACTCTAAATTACAATCGTACTTCTGGAACATGTAATAGAAGTCGTAGGACTGCATGATCATGTAGTTAAACTCAAGGAATGAAAGTCCCTTCTCCATACGCTGCTTGTAGCACTCTGCTCTAAGCATGTTGTTTACTGAGAAGCAAGCTCCAACCTCTCTTAAAAGATCAATGTAGTTAAGGTCAAGAAGCCAGTCAGCGTTGTTAAGCATGATAGCCTTGCCTTCGCCAAAGTCGATGAACTTCTCCATCTGACGCTTGAAGCACTCAGCATTGTGATCGATATCTTCTCTTGTGAGCATCTTTCTCATGTCGGTTCTTCCTGAAGGATCACCGATCATGGTTGTACCACCGCCGATAAGAGCGATGGGCTTATTTCCAGCCATCTGAAGTCTCTTCATAAGTGTAAGTGCCATGAAGTGACCGGCTGTTAAGCTGTCTGCTGTACAGTCAAAGCCGATGTAGAATGTAGCCTTTCCTGCGTTTACGAGATCTCTGATCTGCTCTTCATCTGTTACCTGAGCGATAAGACCTCTTCTTTTGAGTTCCTCATAGATTTGCATTGTTTTGCCTCCTTTTACTTAGGCTGCGAAAAAAAAGTCCTCCGCAACCAATTACAGTTACGAAGGACGAAAAATTCGTGTTACCACCTTCATTCACATGTAGCTCACGCTGCATGCCTCAGCAAGTACTCCGCTCATGCTAGATCATAATTTATTAGGATAAACAAAGCATCTAAAAATCTGCATTTACTTCATACTCTTCCGACTAACGCTCGGTTCTCGTCATGGCTTACTAGATAAGTTTCATCATTCTTCCATGCAGCTCCCGGAGGTATTCATTCAAAGTCCGTGTCCGCGCCTCTCACCAAACGGCTGCTCTCTGTGGCCGGTACAATGAACTACTTGTTCCGTTCAAAGCCTTTAAATAATAATTATCTATATTTTATCTGTGATGTCAAGTCAATTCTGTGCGCTCCCATGCAATTGAATTGCCAAGTATTCCCGCTTAATGTCCTAAGCTCAAGCTGCATCAAGGGCAGCTATTTTCTGTAAAAATGCATCTGTTCTCTTCTGAACATTTTCCTGGAGATTAACAAAAAACAGGAAGTTGTCATATAGGTGCAAACATCCTTCAGGGAAAATTGAAAGTACAGGTGGATATTCCTCTGTATTTATCCCTGTTACCACAAGACTGCCTCTTTCAGGGTCAATGTATGCTCCATACTTTCCCTTTTCTACAGAAGTAATGGCACCGGTTTTACTATCCTGTGTTACAGATCCTTTATTAAGAGACTTGTCAGCCTTGGTGCTGTCTGTTTTCCAGTTAAGCGGATTTATGGAAATGCCCTTAGAACCTGCAGGCATAAACATCGAGTCTGTTACTGTTCCGTCCTCACAGTCAAAGCTAACAACTACGCCTGTGTCTGTCTCGCCCTTGGCAGGAACTATCTGAGGATATTTACTTATCATATCTTCTGTCATGTACCATCCAATAGCATAGACAGCAATAAGATTTTCTCTAAGACTTACGGCTCTTTCCGAGTCACCTCCGTAATATTCCTGAAGAATTCTGTAGCACATATCAGCTCCCTGGGAAAAACCTGCAATAATCAATGGTCTGCCATTATTTTTATGCTCTATGTAATACTTGAAGGCTGCGGAAATATCTACATAAGCATTACTCAAGGCCTTTTCTCTTTCTGCTGCATCAGAGAGTCCGTAAACATTCATGGATGCCTGTCTGTAATATGGCGCATATATCCTGCATGTATATGCATAAATAGCCTGCTGCTGATTCATGGCATTTCTGAATATCTTTTTATATCCCGGGGTGATCTGGGAGTTGTACTGACTAAGAGTATCCACCGTAGGTGCGACTATAAAAACATCGACTTCATTCTCGGGATATGCCCCGTCGTAGAGCCAGTTCTCAGTCTTGGAATAATCAAGAGAGCTTGTAAAGCCTGCAACAGCGGATGCCTTTGTAGCATTAAAAGGACTAAAGACAGTAAAAGCTATAACTATAAAAGATGTGACGAAAGAAACTATTCTCCTCATAAAATGCCTCCTTTCAGATATATTCATTTTACTGTAAACCGCTTATCCACATTCTTAAATATCTATAAAATCAATCATATAAGATTCAAAAGTAATTATTGTTCCTTACTGATGATCCGGATCGCTTCTTTTTCCATCACTTACAACTCTCCTTACCGGGTTTATGTTATATAATCCTTATTTCTGAGAAAAACATATACAATGTCACTTCCTGCAATAATTAATTAATTATTAATATTATTAAATTTTTATTAATTTTTCCTTGACGATAGACCTATTATACGTTTTAATAGATAGCGTACTATAAATAGGAAAACATTTTGAAGAAAATAGTTTTCGAAGGAAAGTTAATGGAGGAAAAGGGGTAATGAAGAAAGAACTCAAAACCTTGTCACGTTTAGTTTTATACGTGGCAGCATTTTTACTCGTGTTTGGTCTTCGTGCTACATCTGCTAAAGCTTACACCACTATAACACAAACAGCACAAACACAGAATTCAGTAACAATTAACTGGAATGCGATTGGAAGTAAGGACATAACAATCAAATCTTTATATCTTGGTTATGCAGAGGATTCTAAAACTGCCTCAAGCAATGCTTTAGCACGACAGATTCCCATCGCTAACACAAATGCTACAAGCTATGTTTTTAATGGATTAAAGCCCGGAACAAAATATGAAGTATATCTTTATTGCGATTATTCAAGGACAGTTCGAAAATACAATAGTAAAACAAGAAGATATGAAAGTACTATTGAAAACAAAACTGCTGTACTTCAGGATTCCGCAACCATTAAAACCACTCCCGGTCAGGTAACAGGTCTTAACCAGCTTCGTTGGTACCGTTTCATCGAAGAGCTTGACATTGGTTGGGATAGACAGACCGCTGCTGATGGTTATGAATACCTGTTCCAGAATCACAAGGGCAAGACAATTGATTCAGGAATAACAACAGGCACAGGCTTCTCAGAGAAAATCAAGAACTATGTCGTTTATAAGGCACAGGTTCGTTCTTATGCAACCATCAATGGTGTTACATACTATGGTGACTGGAGCCCGACTGCATTCTTCTTTACACAGCCCTCAAAGGGAGCAAGAGATGCTGTAGTTGGTGCTAAGATCAGCGGTTCCAAGCTCAAGGTT
Source organism: Butyrivibrio sp. AE3006 (assembly GCF_000424165.1). Classification (NCBI taxonomy): domain Bacteria; kingdom Bacillati; phylum Bacillota; class Clostridia; order Lachnospirales; family Lachnospiraceae; genus Butyrivibrio; species Butyrivibrio sp. AE3006. The sequence goes on from NZ_AUJJ01000017.1 coordinate 74,897, forward strand.
TCATGGAAGAAGATGGACGGTGTTTCAGGCTATAACGTATATGTATCTGATAAAGCTAATTCCGGCTATAAGAAGGTTAAGAGCGTAAAAGCAAACAAGGGCTCTGTAACAGTTAGCAAGTATGGCAAGAAGAAGTTCAAGAAGAACAAGACATACTACGTATATGTTCAGGCTTACAAGAAAGTAAATGGCCAGACCTTCACAACAGGTGTTAACTACATAACAGTACTTAAGAGAAACAGCACCTCTTATATCTATTCTAATTCAGATGGCAGTTACAAGTAATTCTGATTTCCTGCGGCTAAAACTGCAAAATCATGTATTGCAAACGAACATAAACATCGCCCGGATGAATTTCATCCGGGCGGTATTTTAATGCCTAAATTCAAAAAACATACACTCTTAACTTGACATACTCTCACAGTTTTTCAAGCTATCAAAAATTCTGATCATCCATCATAAATCGGTACAAACCCGATCTTTTCCTGATTCTTTTGCTTCATACAGGAACTTGTCTACTCTATCCAGTGTGTCCTGTATAGCTTCATCGCTGTGATGGCTAGTAGCACCAACACTGATGGTGACCAACATATCATTTTTTGAATTTTCTCTTACTCTACTGTGGATTGTGTCAGCAATTTCTTTTACCTTGGATACTTCATGACCTGAAATAAATACCATGAACTCTTCACCACCCCAGCGCCCGGCTTCTGCATTTGGGATATCAGAAATATAATCTGAAAGTGTATCAGCAATGTATTTTAAAATTGCATCACCTTTAGAATGTCCGTACCTATCATTTATTTTCTTAAAATCATCCACATCAAACATTATAAGATGCCAGTTAAGGTCTTCACCCGAAACCGATTCATTATTCTCATATATAAGCCGTTCTATTGCACCACGGTTTAAAAGACCTGTCAGTGCATCATGTGACGCTTTATAGAGCATTTCATTTAACTGCTCATTCTTTTCCATTATTTCTTCAGTAATTGTATTGATAAATATTGCCAGCCTTGCAGTAACCGGCAGGTTTGTACTTAGCTCAGCTTCGTGAAAATCAAAATTCGGCACAATACCGGGCGGACCTTCTCTCATAGCTACAGTCACGATGGAAAGATTATTAATTAGTGACATTCCCTTGTACCTGAGAATCTCACCAAGTGCGCTAAAACCTGTTGATTCCATATGTTTGGATATTAGTGATACTTCAATATCTTCATTTTCTGCCCAAAAAAGCTTTCGTCCCATGCAGTTAACCATATTTACTACCTGGGGTGCAAATTCAAGTATCATCTGAATAGTCTGCTTAGTATGCTTGATGATTCGTCTGGGATCACCGAATGTCAATCTGACGCAACTACCTTGCGGAATGTTAGATGACATCACAATAGATCCGTCAGGATTTACGGATTTAGCATGCCTTATATAGGCAGTATCTTTACCTACACTAACTTCCCAGGGAAACTCTAAGGCATCATAAAAGAAGTTTTGATCTTTTTTTATATGGAGATAATGGTTATAAACCTCATAGGCCGGCTTACCATCAAGTTCATAAACAACACAGCCTTCGGCTTTGGTAACTTCTAGCGGATAACCTATAGGCTTCCATCCAAACATTCTGTTTGCCTGGATATGCAGGTCTTTTCCCTTGTAAATAACATATGCAGAGCCCGTATAGCTAATGGTTCCATCACCTGCAAAAACAAAGGGCTTATGATTATCATCACCTACTGCTACGCCGCCATAAATAACAATACTTTCAGGTAGATTGTCAACGATTTCAGCGGCATTCTCAAACTCATCATTAGTAGCAACTGTAAGGATTTCAATGCCCTTGATGTGAGGTATACTCTTTACCTCATTAAATACAGCGTCAGCATCTAATTCTTCAGTATGATCATAGGTTGTACGAACTTCTATGCCGGTACCGGGATCATCAAAAACCATGGCTGTAACTACTATATCTTTATCATTTATCTTACCATTCAAAATTTCACCGGTTGCGCTGCATCCGATAACAGGAATTGCAGGAGCCTTTTCTTTCAAAACACTTCTGACATACTCCAGCTTTTCAAATTTGTTTTTATAATCATAAGGAACATAAACATGGAATAAAGCAATCCTATTATTTGAATTAATATGATCTACCCAACTTTGAATCGTTGTCTCAAATATGTCATTTAAAGATGTCTGTAATAGTTTCAAACCGGTCTCTCCCGCTTAAATACACTATATTACAAATATATTGTAACTCAAAAGCATGGTATATATTGATAAAATAAGTCTAAAATATATTTTATGTGTAACCCAAAGCGCTTGTCCCCATCAAAAAGTCTGATTATCCCCTAGACATAAAAGGCTGCCACACATAGTGCAGCAGCCTCCGTTAAATACCATAATTTACTTTACAGAACCATTTGTCTGCTTCTTTACTTTTTCTACTACCTTCTTCTTGTCTTTCTTCTTAAGGCCTTTTACCTTAATACTGCAATCAGAATTCACCTTCTTAAATGCAGATTTGCCAACTGTCAGTGATTTATTTGCTTTGAGTGTGACACTCTTAAGCTTTGAACAGCCATAAAATGCCTTGCTTCCAATCTTTGTAATTGATGAAGGTATGGTCACTTTCTGAAGCTTCTTAAGTCCCTTAAAGGCTTTTGAATTTATTTCAGTAACAGAATAAGCCTTATTCTCATATACAACTGATGAAGGAATCGTAAGTGATTTAGCGTTTTTATTCTCAAGCCCTGTGATCTTCACAGTACCCTCACCGGTAACTTTATAAAACTTTCCAGCGCTTGTGAACTCAGTTCCTACTTCAACTACAGCCTCATTATTTACCTGAGCATTACTGCTGTTTTCAGTTTCAGCTGTATTCTGCTGTACATTAGCAGCTTCGCCATTCTGGTTCTGATTAGGCTTATTTTCGCTATCCCCATTATTTGAATTCTGGCTCTCAGAATCATTAACTGAAGATACAGAATCATTTGTATAATTTACATCAATGGTTCTGTCATCACATTCTCCATCATTATCAGAATCCAGTTTGATTTCTACTTTGCTATCAGCTGCTGAATCGTTAATTGTAACGGTTTTTGCATCTATATCAGCTACTTTACCGTCCTTGTCTTCTACATATAATTCAGCATCAAGCTCTGCATCACTATTTATAAGTACCTGACCATTATTAGTTGATACTTCTATAGCTTTTCCTGATTCCTTAACATTTCCCTTAAGCACAGTTCCAAATGAAGCACCATTATCATTTACAGTCTCAACTTCTATAGAACTTCCACCAACAGCCTCGATTCTGTAATCATCAGTATTTACATCATAAAATACCTTAACTGGCTCTTTGGAATCTGACTTAAAGGTTATAACCTGATTCTGAGTTTCATATGTAAACTCTACGCCATCCTCACCGGGAGTAATCTCTATCGGCTCGCTGCTGTCGTAAGACTCATCAGTATAATCTACAAAGTACTCTTCATTAGCAACCGCTTCATCACCAGAGATTATTCCAATCTTTGTTAAGAAGTCACCGATTTTCTTGATAGTACCCTTAGCGACACTGATGATGTTGTAACCATTTTTCTTAGCTTTGAAAGTTCCAAAAAAGTACAGCTGATCGATATCATCAAATATCGCTAATACTTTGGAGCCATCTATTGGTCGAGAATCAAGTTCCCCGCCGCAAGTATTAGTCATTTTCAAATAGTTTTCACTTACATATATATCGTAATCAGATAAACTACCTTTATTCGATGCATATAAATCAGAAAGTTCCATCCCTTCACAACTCTCAATATTATATACACTAATTTTCCACGTATATTTTGTTCCCTCTATAACCTTGTTTACTGCTTCACATCCATCGATAACAACAGCATGGTCTCCTCCTTCTACAGTCATCCCTTCTGCTTTGTATCCTGGAACATTATATACTAGCATCGCAGGGCCCTCTTCCTTTACCTTCAGTGCCCTATTTACAAGTTTAATTAGTTTATATTCACCATCATATTTACTGTACTCTTTTAATACATTTTTGAATGCAGTTGTATTCTGGGACATTTGCAACAGAGTAAGAATTTCACTATCTTTCGCATTTTTAGGGTCAAAATCATGTATTTTCTTATTCGAATTCAATCGTCCTGCATGTGCACCTAATTGCGCAAGTGAAATACCAAAGCATATGCCTTTATAATCAGGCTTCATCATAACTTTGAAGATATCTTTTAAATTCTTGTATTCAGTCTTGCTTAACTTGCTCTTAAGCTCTTTCCACTTTAAATCAGATACGTTATATGTACTACGATTAAAATCACCATTGTAAAAACTAGCCATTTCATCATTGTACTGTATCTCATAAGGGAACTGGTAAAAGCCATATACCTTCCCGTAATCCTCTGCGCTATCACCTATTTCTATTTTTCTACCGAATCTCTTCTTTGTAAACCATCCGCTCACTGTATAGCCATCACTGCCATACATATAATAATCATATGGCTTGTAATTAGGCAGTATATCGATTTTATCCAAGTATTGGAAGGAAAATGGCTCAGAGTTTTCATCATCATAAAACTCTATGCGCTTTTCATCTGCCGGGTGTACGGCCTGTAAAATGCAGTTTTTGGGGGTATTTAAGTCAATTCCCCTATAATATTTCTGACTATCTCCATCGTATTCGTTGAATAAAGAACCGGTTAAAAAGATATAAGGATTACGGCAATCTTCGCATTTGATGATAATATCTTCAAAGTTTTCAAACATTGATAACTGAGCTCTCTCATCAAACAGTTTAAAATTCTCAGCACCCTCTTTCATATATCTTGAACATAAATTTCCAAAACTATATTCATATTCTTCAGGCAAACAATCTATTATCCATTTAGATTCTTTAAAGCTAACTACGTTAAGATTTGGACATCCTGCAAAAATGCCTTCAATACCAGCGATATTAACTCCATTTATATTTACAGAATTCAAGTTCACGCATTCTGAAAACATTCCTCCTACAGTCATGTAATAGCCATCATCATAATTATAGGCGTAATCCGAATAACTACATCCTATATCCACATTTTCAAGATTCTGACAACCTTCAAACATTCCGTTTGCATAAACAGTTCCGCTGCCATATGTAAGCCTAACTTCCCTAAGGCCATCACACTTGCAAAACATATGGTCATAATTACCATCATTAAGATATAATTCTGATATTTTGCTTAAGTTCTGAGCTCCTGCGAACATCGAACCATAATTGTTTGTTTGTGGAATTGTGGATCCACAAACATATTTAATGCCTGATTCCATAAACATCTGTGAAACGGATTCGACATTATAGAAATTACAATCACTCAAATTATAGAACTCTGATACAAATCCTCTAAATAACAATTCAGCATTACCATATGCACTCATATTATTAGAGCCGCACACATCACCCCAACGTGATCCTACAGACATAGGTAGGGGATCAGGTTGGTCATACCAGTTAGGAAAAATTGATTGTGCTACTGCTGTAATTCGTGAAAAGTCTATGCCTGATTCGTGAGCATATGGACTATTTTCCAATTCTTTGAGCATCCCAAGAGTTGAAGAATAGCTTCCGCCAAAGCAAACTGCAATGGCGTTATTTCTTGTTTCATCACAAAAGAAATCACTTGATAAATTGATCTCAACATTATAATTATTTCCATCAACTACAGCCCCGGAAGGTATGATCATAAGACCATCACCAAATTCGAAGGATGTATTCTTATCAAGAACTAATGTATCACCTTCTATATGGTACTCAAAGTTTCTAAGCCAGGGTGTTCCGGTCTCACTATAGTATGGATTTGATGCATAGAGTTCTTTAAGGTATTTTTCATAATCCTCATAGCTGTCAAAATCCCCCTCAGTACCATTAACAGTAGGTAGTTCGCTATTTTCATCAGGTTCCGCAACTGCGGTTTCATCCGTGCCTTCAGATTTCTCAGAATTTTCATCTGCCTGAGTTTCATCGTTTACCTTATCTGTTTTGGTACTATCATCTTTAGAAGTACCATCCTCAAATGTATCTCTATTTGAAGCTCCATCACCTGAATTATCATCTGTCAGAGCTTCTCTAGTTGATCCTTCTGAAGCATCTTCTGTCGGAGCTTCTCTAGTAGTTCCGTCTGATGCGCCTTCATTATTCTGCTCATCAGAGCTTCCGGACGAACTTTCAGAATCAGATGATGAACTGTCTTCAGTATCAGATTCTGTGTTATTTAAGTTTTCTTCAGTGGATACATTTTCTGATTCTTCAGACTGATATGTGGCTCCTGACTCAGCTGAAGCTGAAATGCTGCCGGAACCAATGACAGCCTGAGTAGCCAATGACAAAGAAATTGCCATCGCAAGAAACCTTTTCTTCATTTTAACCTCCCATAAAAGTAATCGGGCATTGCGCTGCTGGTTCAGCAATATATCCCCATATACACTGCTATTACTTTCCAATGCCTATTCGTATTATCAATGCAAATTATATCAAAAAAACTGCCACCACGTAACATTCGTGGTGACAGTTTATAATTCTAAAGCAATAAATATTTTAGTCGAAATTACTGAACCTTTGTAGCTACGATGTTCTTCTTGTTGCCACCAAATCCAGCCTGCTTCCAGTTGATAGTACCATACTTATACTGGATCTCCTTTGTTGAAGTAAGCTGACCGTTCTTAAGACCTGCAATACCTACATATACATCTGTCTCATAAGCAGGAACATCTACATAGAAGCTGAATGTTCTTGTCTTAGGATAACGGAATGTATCATGATATCTGTACCAGCCCTTTGTGTAGTTAGATGTCTTCTTATACTTACCGGAATCTTTAACCTGATAATCATAAGAATCAATTGCTGCCTTTACACCATTGATATCGTTACCCTGGCTGTCTGTAAGTACAAGAGCTGTTGAATACCAGTTATTGAACCACTTCTTTCTGTACTCTTTGCTAAGTCCGTTAGCTTCTGCCTGAGAAATCTTTGTGTTCTTAACTGTAATAGTTACGTGATAAACATTGAAACCGTTTGTTGTTCCAACATAAGACATCTCGTTGAACTTTACCTTAGCTGTATGCTTGCCGGCACCTTTATAAAGCTTCATCTGTACGTTCTTTGTCTTACCAACGCCTGCTGTAGTAATCTTAGCTGCAGCTTCAGCTGTCTGCGGTACACATGTTAATGCAATTGCAAGTGCAAGAAACATAGCCACAATTGTTTTTAATGTTTTCTTCATTTTACCCTCTTTCCGAAATCCTCAAAACTTTTTCACAAGATCTCCTTGTATAACACGAGAATCCCTTTTGAATTATATTCACAACGTAAAATATAATAACATAAAATGTGTCGTTTGTGTGAACTAATTATTTATTATTTCTTAATAAAAGAAACCGGCATCCAATCGTTTCCTTGAACAACTGCATGCCGGCGAACATTACCGGAACATCGGTCTTATCGTTTTATCGATAGCTTTTAACATTACAAAAGTAATAAAGGTATCAATCGGAAGCATTACGGAGTTTGAAATAATTCTTCCGGGAAGCATGGCAAGCAGTGCCTGACCATACAGGAGCTTAAGCCATATAGAATTGAGACAGATATTTACAAATACCTTTACAATAAGCTGTGCAACCAGAACTCTCACAATAGTGATATTCTTCTTGTAAAAGGCATAACCGTAGATTATTCCGCCAAGGGCTGCACTAATGGTAAAGCCCGGGAAGAAATCACCTGTGGGTTTAAGAAACCACTTGATCACATCAAGAGCAGCTCCGAAAATCGCTCCTACAGCAGGTCCAAAGAGATAATCCACAATCTGATTGGGGAGTCCTGAAAAACCAATCCTAATGTAGTTTCCGATGTTAAAAGTAGCAACATAGCCAAGGATAATTGCTATAGCTGCAAGCATACCGCAGAATGTAACATTTTTAAGATGTTTGAATTCCTTCAGTGATGCTATCCATCTGTTTACAGTTACTTCGTTTGTTTCTTTTGATAGATAATTTTGTGACATAATAAAACACCTCCTTTGCAGACACGCATTCTGCACAAAGAGGTGCCAATCAGCACATTCTATATGCAGCAGCGGGATGCGAACCTGACACCGCGGTTTCCCTTCGTCCATCTGTCAACTCCCTGTACAGACAGCACTTAACGCGTCAAATTCTACTCTGCTAATAAATATTTTAGTTTCCAGATTCATTATAGCAACAAAGTCGGCGCCGTCAACAGGAATTTTACCATTCCTGCAATTCGTTTTCAGCCTTCTTCTCACGAAGCATAAGCTCCTTCACAGCTTCTCTGGGCTCTTTGCCATTAAACAGTACTTCGTTTATCTGCTCTACGATGGGCATTTCCACCTCATACTTTTTTGCAAGGGCAAGCGCTGCCTCAGCACTGTTGATACCCTCAACTACCATCTTTACCTCTGCGGTAGCTTCAGCTGCAGTTTTCCCTTGTCCAATGAGGATACCTGCTCTTCTGTTTCTTGAATGCATTGAAGCACAGGTTACAACCAGATCTCCCATTCCGGAAAGTCCTGAGAAGGTCTCATAGTCACCGCCCATGGCAGCGCCAAGTCTTGACATCTCAGCTATACCTCTGGTGATAAGAGCAGCCTTGGCATTATCTCCATATCCAAGACCATCTGCAATACCTGCCGCCAGCGCAATTACATTCTTAAGGGCTGCACCGATTTCTATGCCGAGCATATCAGGGCTTATATAAACTCTGAATTCCTCAGCCATAAATACATTCTGAACTTCTCTTGCACTTTCCTTGGAGAATGCACCTACAACAATTGTAGTGGGTAAGCCCTTACCTACCTCTTCAGCATGTGAAGGTCCTGAGAGAACAGCCACTTCACTGCCCGGAAGCTCATCCAGAATCACATCTGACATAACCATAAGAGTATCCTTTTCAATACCCTTTGAACAGTTGACAATGATCCTCTTTTCCTCTCCCTCAGCCAGATATGGTCTCATTTTGACGCATACCTCTCTGATAGCCACAGAAGGCACAGTAACAACTATCATTCCTGCATCCTTAAGTGCTTCTTCCATATTGGAAGTAATTTTGATGTCCTTATCAAGAATAACTCCGGGAAGCTTATCCTTGTCTTCCCTTTCTGACCTTAGCTTACTTGCAGTTTCTTCCCTTCTGGCCCAAAGTGTTACATTGAAACCATTTTTGTGAAGCCTCCAGGCAAGGGCAATACCCCAGCTTCCGGAGCCTATGACTGCTACATTTTTTGAGTCCACGTTTTTCTCCTTACAGGTTATTCTGTTTTATTTTTCTTGAAAATATAAGTTTTTCTCTCGCAATGCTGCAATAGTCTCTTGATATTGGCTCTGTGCTGATAAAAAGCCAGGGCTGTCATCAGGAAAGCTATTATGTACATCTCTATAAGATAATTCTGAGGCATTCCCAAAAATCCAAGCTGCCCCATGATTACGAGCTCAATAAAGAAACCTGAATATAAAATCAAAGATCCCAAAGATACATAGTGTGTAATATTAAAAGGAACAAGAAAAGCCAAAAGGCCTACAATAACGTATTTCCAACCAAAAGCAATGATGTTTCCTGCTGTGCAGGCGATTCCCTTTCCTCCTTTGAATTTCAGATAGAAGGGAAAATCATGTCCAAGAACAGCTCCGCATGCTGTATAAATCATAAGGAGATACTTCATCTGTGGAAAGCTGTCTCCAAGAAGCATCGGTCCCACAAAAAGCTGAACCAGCTTAACAGCAAGATAGCACTTAAGCATATCGCCAAAAAGCACAGTAAATCCGGCTTTGGCTCCCATGACTCTCAAAGTGTTGGTAGTTCCGGCATTGCCGCTTCCAACATTCCTGATGTCAACCCCCTTAAGTCTGCAGTACAATACAGCTGTCTGGAACATGCCAAAAACATATCCTATCAGCAGACACAACAATCTTATCACTTCTTTTTCCTCCCCCACGGATTTATTTGTCGTTATTACGCTCTCTTATAATGAATTTAAGAGGCGTCCCCTTAAAGCCAAATGATGCTCTGATCTGATTCTCAATATATCTGGTATATGAGAAATGCATCAGTTTCTTATCATTTACGAAAATAACAAAGGTCGGTGGTTTAACCGCAGCCTGTGTGATGTAATAGAGCTTAAGCATCTTACCTTTATCTGACGGAGGCTGCTGCATTACAACCGCCTGCATCATGATCTCGTTAAGAACACCTGTAGCAACACGCATAGCATGGTTCTCGCTGACCATATCTATCATATCATACAACTTAACAAGACGCTGACCTGTCTCTGCAGAAATGAATATAAGCTCTGCATACTGCATGAAAGATAATGTATTTCTGACATCCTTAGTGAACTCGTTCACTGTCTTGTTATCTTTTTCAATAAGATCCCACTTATTAACAGCGATGATAACTGCCTTACCTCTGTCGTGGGCGATACCTGCTATCTTGGCATCCTGCTCCGTAACACCTTCATCTGCATTGATAACGATGATAGCCACATCTGCTCTCTCAACTGCTGTAACGGTTCTAAGGATCATATATTCTTCAAGCTTTTCTTTTACCTTATTTTTCCTGCGAAGTCCTGCAGTATCAATGAAGGTATACTTCTTGCCATTATATTTGATCTCCGTATCAATGGCATCTCTTGTGGTACCTGCAACATCCGATACGATAAGTCTGTTCTCTCCGCAAAGCTTATTGATGATAGAGCTCTTACCAACATTGGGCTTACCTATAACAGCAACGCGAATTGAATCATCTTCTTCCTCTTCGCTTCCCTTGGAGCTGAAATTCTTAACAACCTCCTCGAGAAGATCGCCGATTCCCTGCTTATTGGTAGCACTTATAGGGAAGGGATCACCGATTCCAAGATTATAAAACTCGTAAACATCAAGATTATCTCTCTTGAAGCTGTCAACCTTGTTTACGCAAAGAACGATGGGCTTACCTGATTTCCTAAGCATATCTGCAACCTGAGAATCCGCATCGGTAAGTCCCTGCTTAACATCACACATGAAAATAATGACATCAGCAGTCTCGATCGCTATCTCTGCCTGATCTCTCATCTGCGTGAGAATCGTATCATTGGAATCAGGCTCAATACCACCTGTATCCACAAGAGTGAAATTCCAGTCAAGCCATTCCACATCTATATATATTCTGTCTCTGGTAACACCGGGAGTATCCTCTACAATAGAGATATTCTTACCTGCTACCGCATTGAAAAATGTACTTTTTCCTACATTCGGTCGACCTACGACCGCTACAATATTTTTTCTCTTCATAAAATTACCATCCTGCTATCAATTACTTCCATCAAGGCCAAGAAGACCCAAAATGAAATCTCTTCCGCCGCTTTTTAGGATATCCACCTTAATCTCAAGCTCTCTCTCGATATCAGCGATATGAACATCATCAAGGAGATAATCCTCCCCTGCTCTAAGAACATTCTGTGGTAAAAACAGAGTATCTCCAAGGTCTCTGCCTTTAAGCTGAGCGATTATGTCCTGTCCTGTAAGAAGGCCTGTAACAGTGATTCTCTCACCAAAGAAATTGTTCACTATCTCATTTACATGAATTTCAAGCCCTGGAACCACCTCTGAAAGGCGTCTTGCCATCTCACAGATATAAGGATAAATAAGTCTTCCGCTGGCTGTAGAAACCTTCCTCTTAAAGCTGCCTGGATCAAAGCCTTCAAAAGCACCGCTTTTAAGCTCCGCAAGCGCCTCATCAAACTCATCCAAAAGAAGTCTTACCATTCCCACGCCATTCTCAAGCTGACCGTAGTCATCATAAATCTCAGCGCCGGGAATCGGAAGCTGTGCTATCATATACCATTCATCAGATGCATGAACAAAGTGGTCTCCGTATTCTTCAAAGGCTTTATTCTGCCAGTATTCTATTTCACGGATTACCTCAAGGGCATCGTCTTTTTCAAAGGGTTCAAGTGGATACAAGCCTTCTCTGAATTTTGAAAGGCCCACAGGTACAACTGAAACGCTCTTAAGATTGGGTCTGTATTTATACAGATCTGAAAGGGACCTGTGAAGCTCTTCTTTGTCGTTAACACCTTTGCAGAGAACAATCTGACCATTAATCTCTATGCCGCTGTCCCCAGCCACAAGTCTGTCCACCTTTTTAAGGGCTTCTCCGGCGAATCTGTTGTTCAGCATCTTGCAACGAAGCTCAGGATTAGTGGTCTGGAAAGAAACATTTATAGGTGATAAATGATATTTCAAAATCCTGTCGATATCATGATCACTCATATTGGTAAGTGTAACATAATTCCCCTGTAAAAAAGAAAGTCTCGCATCGTCATCCTTAAAATACAGGGTCTCCCTCATTCCGGGAGGCATCTGATCTATAAAGCAGAAAATACATTTATTGCTGCAGGATCTGTAGTCATCCATGAGACCGTTGTCAAATTCGATACCCAGATCCTCGTCATAGTATTTCTCTACATCAATTTCCCATTCTTCACCGTCAGGTTTCCTTATGAGAAGAACCAGCTCCTCATCCTGAACCATATATTGATAATCAAATATATCTTCAATCAAAGTACCATTAATGGAAATAAGTCTGTCACCGGGAGTGATATCCATCTCCTCGGCAATACTTCCCTTTAATACACTTTTGATAAGATGTCCGTTATTGTTCATATATTATCCCTTCATCACACGATTATACATGAATTTTCTTGACGTGTCAGTATAATATAACATAAGATAGTACTCGGAAAAATATGAATTATTTTGATAGGAGTCAAAATGCCGGATTTTCATAAATTAGAATCACTTATTCCAGTAGCCCCTCTTGCACTGATCGTTATGGATTCAGCAAAAGATCTGGGCGATAAAGTAAATGAACATCTTTGTTCATTCAGACATGCACTTCATACTCTGCCAAGTGATCCTGCATTCAGGGATTATGTTAAGGATGACTACAGAGTATCATATCAGAATCCCCGATTCGGAAGCGGTGAAAGTAAGGTTACTCTCACTGAATCAATTAGAGGTAAGGATGTTTTCATCTTAGCTGATGTTATGAACCACTCTCTTACCTACAAGATGCATGGCTACACCAACTACTATTCACCGGATGACCACTATCAGGATCTTAAGCGTGTCATCGCTGCCATCAACGGTAAGGCAAGACGAATCAATATCATTATGCCTTTCCTCTATGAGGGCAGACAGCACCACAAAAATAACCGTGAATCTCTCGATGCAGCAGTAATGTTCAAAGAGCTTCACGAAATGGGAATTACCAATTTCCTGACCTTTGATGCTCATGATCCCAGAATTTCAAATGCTGCTCCTATTTCAGGCTTTGATAACTTCATGGCATCACCTCAGTTCTTCAAATCACTTATTACAAACATTGAAGACTTTGTTGTAGATAAAAACAATCTTACCGTAATAAGTCCTGATGAGGGAGCTTTGGACAGAGCCGTATATTTCGCCAACGTTCTTGGTGTAAATACAGGTATGTTCTACAAAAGACGTGACTACTCCAAGGTAGTTAACGGCTCCAACCCCATCGTTGCTCACGAGTACCTGGGCGACGACATCGAAGGCAAGGATGTTATCATCATCGATGATATGATCTCCTCAGGTTCAAGCATGATCGATACCTCAAAGCAGCTGAAAAAACGAGGAGCTAAGCGTGTTTACATTTGCACTACCTTCGGTCTTTTCACAAATGGTATAGACATATTTGATAAGGGTTATGAAGAAGGCGCTTTTGATGCTCTTATTACAACCAATCTTATCTACCAGAACCCTGAATATGCTGACAGACCTTACTACATCGTAGCAGATATGAGTAAGTTCCTTGCAACTGTGATCGATTTCGTTAACCATGATGCAAGTCTCAGCTATGTTATCACACCTACAGAGTCCATTCAGGATCTCCTTAAAAAGGTTAATGATAAGGCAGAAATCTAAAATCAAAAAATCGGATTTTGTTCGCAAAATCTTTATCTGACAAAAATCGGGAGGCATTGTGATATGCTTCCCGATTTTTATTTTCTATTATTTTATTTTCCATTATTTTGTTTTTGTAACTTCTATCTGCTCAGTGGAAGGATTTCCATCTCCGAATTCATCGGTATAGAACATGACATTAACTTTAAAAAGATCTCCATCAAGGATGATGCTGAATTTTCCACCCATAGCTTCTGTAAGGCTCTGTGCAATTGAAAGTCCAAGTCCGCTGCCCTCTGTACTTCTGGAAATGTCACCTCGAATAAATCTCTCAGTTAATTCTTCAGCTTTTATATTGAGCTCATTTCTTGAAATGTTCTTGATTGAGAATGTGGCAAGATTTTTGCCCTCTTCATCCTCTGTAACATCAAGATCAAGATAAACTCTGGTACTCGTAAGTGCGTACTTGCATACGTTATTGATAAGATTCTCAATTACTCTGAAAAGCTGTCTTGGATCGGCATCGATCATCACATTATACTTTTCACATTTAAGTATTGCTGTAAGATCGCTGTCTTCAAGCTTCTCATAGAATTCGCCAAGAGTCTGTTTTATAATCTCCGCAAAATTGATCCTCTCCATATGGAGCGTGATATTTCCGGAAGAAATCTTAGAAGCTTCCACCAGATCGTCTGTAAGCTGTCTCAGTCTCTGTGATTTATTCTCAAGAATACTGATGTAATCTCGTACTCTCTCATCCTCAATATTTTCTCGCTTTAAAAGATCAACATAGTTGATGATGGAAGTAAGAGGCGTCTTAATATCATGAGATACGTTTGTGATAAGGTCAGCCTTTAGCTTCTCATCTCTCATACTTCTGTTTACTGCATCCTCAACGGAATGAACGATATTATTAAGCTCCTTTGCAATAAACAGATTACCGCCATGAACCTTGTTCAGATCAATTTTTACATCAATCTCACCGTTTCCTATCTTCTTTAGAGCTTCGTAGATGATAACCTTGTCATTGTTTATGTTAACGACATAAATACCGATGACGATATCCAGGATTAGCGCAATAATAATACCGGCAAACCCATGATAAATTACGAGGTAAAAATTCATAAAGGTTGACAGTACATAAGGTACGACAGTAATTATAAACATGTTCTGTCGCATACTCATTTTCTCTGACACCTTATGGAAAAGATCTACGCCTTTCTTAACAAGAGAAGTTCGATATAAGGTCTTTGTTTTTATCTTCCTTACAAGTCCGTATAAACCATATGAAAACGCATTATCCGCAAGGAAAGTGAAAAAGCCCAATAATACAGCAGAATACGTGGTACTTGCAGCAACAATAGGCGAGAATTCAAAAACATAATGGAATCCCCAGAAAAAGAAGAAGGTTCCAAGTGCTGCAAGAATTATCGTGATCTCTATAGGAAAAACATCCAGTCTTTCTACTCCGCCATAGGTACCATCCTGATATTCCACATGTCCTTCGCAGATTATCAGATGAACTATAATAACAAAATAGATAAACATAAAGATGATTATCATCACATAGAGCTGTTTATAGTAAGGAATATATCTGCGAAATGCGTCGCGGCCAATGGTGAAATCATCACTGCTTGGGTACTTCTCAGTATCAACTGCGAAGTAATATTTCATCTGATCAGGGAAAGCGTAATCATAGTTACTTAAGATCTCTCTAAGCTTCGCCTCATCGATTTTGGTATTGGATGAATACTGTAGATCGTATGGGCAAAAATAAATATATTTTCCGTAGGATCTGAATTTCTCCCCTATATCTATACCGTTGGGATTTTTCCTTAGTTCCTCAATATTGGTATAGGTCTCGGTCTTACCGTTGATGGTCCTTGTGATGTAATATCTGAAATTGCTCTTATCGAAGTTCAGCTTGCCCTTAATATTAAAATAAGTATCATAGTTAAGAGCCATGGTAGATGCGGCTTCTGTGATGTTGGCGCAAAGCTCATTGTAGCCTTCCCAGGTTGAAACGATATCCTCGATATTCTCATCATTTATAGTCTTATATCTGGATAAAAGAATCGTATGGGTTCCTGCGTCACTGCCTTCTGTGGGAACATTTATATTGGTCCTGACGGTATTATTATCAATCTGGGAATTTAGAAAGCTGTTCATACCACCTTCTGCGTTATTTTTCATAAGGTGAGTATAAATCGTGGTATTAGCAAGGAACTTGCTGCTATCACTGTCGCTGAAGCTTCTCTCCTCGTACTCAAAGCCGTTCTGAGACCACTTGATAAGGTCTGATACCCTGTAGACACCTGTAATGTAATCGCTCTGAAGCATGGAATTTCTGTTAACAAATGCTGTAACGTCGATTTTCTTGTCGGAATTATACAGTCCATCCGTTTCGATCATGGTACTGATTCCCACAAGTTCTGCGACTCCGTGGAGTTTGTTAGTGAGGATGGTATTAAAGAAATCGGAATCCTCATATTTGGGAGCGGCATCACCTTCTCTTAGTGAATACTCCGTTCCATCCACACCTTTTATTACTGAGCCGTGCTGCACATAGAAAATAGCACCTACAACTATTGCAAGGCAGAGGTGCTGGAAAGTTCTTAGTATAGTTCTGCTGAACCATGTTAATGAATCTTTTCTAAATAAACGTTTAAGCATCAGTTCCCCTCGGTGTCGATCTTATAACCAACACCCCATACTACCTTAAGGTATTTGGGATTCTTGGGATCTATTTCAATTTTTTCTCGAATATGTCTGATATGTACAGCCACAGTGTTATCTACTGCTACTGCGTTTTCATTCCAGATATTCTCATAAATCTCATTGATAGAGAAAACCTTGCCTTTATCTTTTAACAAAAGCAAAAGAATATTGTATTCGATCTTGGTAAGCTTAATAACCTCGTCATCTACAGTGACAACGCGGATATTATCATTAAGCACGAGACCGCCTGCTTTGTAAATTCCTTCCTCTTCAACCTCAGGCTCCTTCACCTCAAGCTGAGTATATCTTCTAAGGTTGGACTTAACTCTGGCAATAAGCTCAAGGGGATTGAAGGGCTTTGTTACATAATCATCTGCACCAATATTAAGACCAAGGATCTTATCTGCGTCCTCGGATTTTGCAGAAAGCATGATTATGGGAAGTGAGCTGATCTCTCGAATCTTCATGGTGCACTGAATGCCGTCCATCACAGGCATCATGACATCGATTATAGCCACGTGAATGTCATTATTCTCAACAATCTTAACTGCCTCAAGTCCGTTATATGCTGTGAAGACATTAAGGCCTTCCTTTTGCATATAGATGCTTATGGCATTAACAATTTCTTTATCATCATCACAAACAAGAATATTTTGCTTCAAATCATTAACCTCCGTAAATCAATAAAATGCTTTTTTCAAAGGAATGTATGTAAAAGCATTCTTGTGCCATTTAATATGCACAATGCCGTCATCGTCCTGCATCATCGCAACAACATCAAATCGCTGCGCTGTGTCTGCCGTCATTTTATTCTGCTTTCTGAAAAAATCAGAAACGCGGCATATTGTTTTCTGCTTGCGCAGATCAACTGCCGCTTCGGCTACACCAAATTTAGTTCCGGTTCTGTATTTTACCTCAATAAATGAAATATATCTACCGTCTTTAGCAATTATATCTATTTCTCCTGACCTGCATCTGTAGTTCCTAAACAGGATCTGCGCACCGTTTTCTTCAAGGTGTCTGCAAGCAAGCTCTTCGAAATAGTTTCCTTTTTCTCTTTTGTTCATATAAAAAATTATATCACATAACTCCAAATTTGCTTTTTATGGCCTAAAACTGCGAAATATCAACATTTTGCTTTTCTTTGGCCCTAATTTTGTCCATAGCATCTACGAATACCAGGATCTCAGCCACAACCTCATAGAGCTCAGGAGGTATCATTTCGCCTATTTCCAGCTTGGACAGCGTATCTGCCAGCTTACTGTCCTCGTGAACCGGGATGTCCTTCTCCTGGGCAGCCTCAATAATCTTCTCCGCAAGCTGTCCTTTACCACTGGCAATGACTCTGGGAGCGCCATCTTCGTTTGGATCGTATGCAAGCGCTATGGCTTGTTTTGGTTTTCCGTCTTTGTTTTTTCCGCTCTCAGCCATGTTTCCTCTTCCTAAAGTTATGCCCTCGCATCGAATGACTGCATTGAGATCACAGGCATTTTACGCACATCGAGCATCTCACTAACTGCAGCATCATCACTGTCGTTATCCATATCTGTATGAAGCATCATCCTTGCTTCCATGTTGTAGCCGCGTTTATTTAATCTCTCATTCAAAATATCTATATGCTCTTCAATAAGATCCAGAACGCTCTCATCTGCCACATAAAAATTGGTCTTAACATTATTGTCCTTCATTTTTACATAGACATCCAAAGGTCCCAGATTATCGAGATCAAGATGAAGTATCGCACTTACTGTTTCTCCCGGCTGGAATTTCCGTTTGCCGTTGGAGTATACATAAAGATCACCGTGGGCATCCTGATCAGCCATCTTAAGAGGGAGCTGTACGTAATTAAACATGTGATTAAGCTCATTCATGAAGTCAATATTGTTCATCAGTGAATTAGCGCTCTGAGCTGCCTTTGACTCAGCTCCAAGGGTATTGGTAAGGGTCTCTCCAAGCTGCTTAGCCTGGGCGTTAAGTCTGTTATAAAGACTCTCGACATTCTCTTTACTGCTTACATCAGAAGGCTCAAGCATCCACTGATCGCGGATTGCATCCTTCATAAGCTTATTATATTCATTGCTGCCAAAGAGCTTCTGAAAAGCATTTGCGGTAGCATCATTGGTATTTTCACTTCCGGAATATGCTTTTGCCAGCTCCTTCATAAGCGCAGCTTCATCAATTTCTGCTGTGCCCTGACCACCTGCCTGGGCTACAAGCTTCATCATCTCAGGGCCTGCGAACTTGGTCTCTGTCTGTATATTTTTAACAAGATTAGCGAAATCATTACTAAGTGTGACGTTTTTGGGATTTACCTCTGCCTGCTGTGCTTTACCGGCATCAGACTGATTCTGCACAGCTTTGCCCTGGCCGGCATCCTGCTCTTCTTCAGCTAGTTCTTCAAGGGATCCAAGAACAGAATTGGTACCGGGATTTTTCTCCTGAACCTGCTGAGTTTCTGAGGATATTTCTCCCTGCAATGCACCATTTTTAGTAGTCTCTGCATTTGCAAAAGTTTCGGCGTTTTCTTCTGCTTCAGGATTAAGTAAAAGCTCTGCACTCTCAGGATTTACAGCATTTCCACCTGACGGATTCTGAGCAGCCTCCATGGCGTTTGCAGCGCCATGGGCCTTTGCTCCATCTGCAGCTGCGGCGGTATTTTCCATTTGCTCCATGCCATCCGAAATCATTTTCAGAATATCGCCATAAAGTTTATTTGCTGATTCGCCGTCCCCTTTTTGTACAAGCTCATTAAAAGCTGAAGGCAGCTCATCCATAATGGAGTCCATGGTCTCCACTACCTGATGCTCATAATTCTTGTAGCTCTCAAATTGCTGAATATTCTGATCATTAACGGGGATATTCAGAGCCTTCATCTGTACCAAAGATGATACCGGTGTGTCTGGATTGGAAGCTATGAGGTGGTTCATGGAAATGACGGAATCCTTATCAATGGACATTCCGTTCTCCATCATGGTCTTAACCATCTCAAGATTGCTTTCCGTAGGCTCAAGTCCTGCAGCGGTCAAAGCTTTAAGCGCTGTAGGATCTATAGAAGTATTTTCATATAAAGGAGTCAGAGTGATCTGACTGTTAGATGTCCCTCTTACTTCAAAGGAGACATACTGTCCCTCTTTCAGAGACATGCCTTCCTGAAGCTTGGCACTTATGACTGAATCGTCACCCAGCCTGATTTGGGCATTTTTAGTACCGCCCTCGTCTGTGAGAGATATGATCTTGCCATTTATCCTCTCACCTGTTTCCAGCGAGCGCGCCGATGTCTGCTCTCTTGACGCATTTTGATTAACTATTCTTCCATCAACCTGCACCAGAGGCCTATTTGAAGTTAATCCACTGACATTGCTCATTCAGGCTCTCTTTCGTAGTCTTGTTAGATAAAGTTCTTTATAAAGCTTCTTCTGTGAATAGGACAGGGTCCGATTTCCTTTAAGGCTTTTATGTGTGCCTCAGCTCCATAGCCTTTATTGGAGGCAAAACCATAACCGGGATATTGTCTGTCATATTCTTCCATAAGGTGGTCCCTTGTAACCTTGGCAACGATACTTGCTGCTGCAATGGAAACACTTTTAGCATCACCCTTGATGATTGATTCCTGTTTGTACTCTTCAAGCTGAGGAACATGTACAGCATCAAGAAGTAGTAACTCAGGTTTTACCGTAAGCTCGGATACAGCCTTAGCCATAGCCTCATAGGTAGCCTGCAGGATATTTATCTCATCAATTCTCTCATGGGTGGAAAAACCTATGCCAACAGATACAGCTTTCTCCATAATCTCAGAGTAAAGCTCTTCTCTCTTTTTTTCGGATAATTTCTTAGAATCGTTAATATATAAGATCTTACAATCTTTGGGAAGTACAACAGCTGCTGCGTACACAGGTCCTGCCAAAGGTCCTCTTCCAACTTCATCAATGCCGCAGATAAACTGAAGATCCGGATGCGCATTCTCAAATTCACGCATCTTCTCTAATCTAGCCAATTCAGCCTGAACAGCTGCTATTTTTTTATTAGCGGATTCTATCAGGTTCTTAACACCCTGACGCTCATCATCACTATATTTCTCAATAAAAGAACGATAGGCATCAATCTCACCAATCGATGCCAGTTCTTTTTTAATCTCTGCTATTTGAATAGCCATAATCTCATCCTGTAATAATTTATTTTTGTTTTTTGTCTATAAAACCAAATGAGGAGAACGGAAATACTCTTATAAAGGTTCTTCCGATGATATCTTCTCTCTTGATATTACCTACAGCCGGTTCTCTGGAATCAAAGCTGTAGTTTCGGTTATCACCCATTACAAAGTATTCATCTTCACCCAGTGTCACAGGCTCAGCCGCTCTTCCGGGGTCTTTTATAACCTCTGCACCGTAGGATTCCTCAAGAAGTTCGCCGTTGATATAAATATTGCCATCATAATCGATCTGAACTGTCTCGCCGGGAAGTCCGATAATTCTCTTGATAAAATAACTCTCAGGATCTCCTGCATAAGGGAAAATAATAATATCAAATCTCTTGGGATCACTGAATCTGTAAGTAAGCTTATCAGCTATGAGCGCATCTCCGTCATGAAGGGTGTACATCATAGATTCACCGTCAACATCAGTTCTCTGAGCTACAAATTTCATAAACAGCATAGTCAGCAGAACAATGACTACTACTGTTAATATTGTACTTCCGGCACTTTTTAAAAATTCTTTAGTTCTTGCTCCCATTTATGGTCTCTCCAATGATATTTTTCCAAGTCTTCCGTTTCTGAAATCATCCAGAAGCAGTGCACTAGCTCTATCTATATCAGGCTTTCCTCCCTGCTTTATCAGCTTCCTGTTCTGCGCTATGGCAGTCAGAATAGATGACTCGGGAGTCTCGTACTGATCCTCTTCATAGAGAAGCTTTTGCTGCTCAGTTACCTGATACTTCTCAGTTATGGTCTGAGGATACCATTTTTCAAGCTTCCTAATGAGCTCAACTGCAAGCTCATTCTTATCAAGATTCTCATCATTCATGGAACCGATAAGCGCAAGGTTAAGTCCTACTACCTCATCCTCAAACTTAGGCCACAAGACACCGGGAGTATCAAGAAGCTGCAAATTCTTACCGAGCATTATCCACTGTTTACCCTTGGTAACACCGGGTTTATTTCCGGTCTTGGCTGCAGCTTTGCCTGAAATCTTATTGATAAAGGTACTCTTACCAACATTGGGTATACCAGCGACCATAGCTCTAATGGGCCTGTTGACGATACCTCTTTTTTTATCTCTCTCAATCTTCTCTCGGCAGCTCTCTGTTACCTGATCAAGTACCTGTCTGACACGGCCGTTTTCTTTGGAATTCATCTCCATTACACGGATACCCTGATCTTCAAAGTACTTAACCCATTCCTTATTAACTTCCGGATCTGCAAGATCGCACTTATTAAGTATTACAAGTCTTGATTTGTTCTGACCAAGCTTATCAATATCAGGATTCCTGCCTGCCATTGGAATTCTGGCATCAGTCAGTTCAATGATGACATCAACAAGGCCGATGTTCTCCTGCATCATTCGCATAGCCTTGGTCATATGTCCCGGATACCATTGATAATTATTCATCTAAATCTTCCTTTAATTCACAAAGCCGCCCTTGCCTTCGCTTTTACCATAGCAAAACCAGGCTTTTCCGGCTATCATGGACTGCTTAACTACACCGATATTGGCACTTCTGCTGTCCTCACTGCTGTTTCTGTTATCTCCAAGCACAAAGAACTCGCCATTATCAAGTTTAATTTCGTTTTCAGCAATTCCTGCTTCTTTCATTTTATCATATTCGTGCTCATCATTACTCACTACTTCGCCATTAACCACAAGATTACCGTCTGTGATCTTCACGGTCTCGCCGGGGACAGCCACAACTCTCTTGATATAGTAGTGAGATTTCTCATTACCGTTTGGCAAAAAAACTATTACATCATCTTTTTTCGGCGCAAAGAATTTAAATATAACTCTGTCCACAAGAACGCTCTGGCTGTTGAAAAGAGAAGGCTCCATGGAATCACCAATAACTCTTACTCTTTTACCAAAAGCCATAACCAGCAGCAAAGCAATAAATACCGCAAATACTGTATAAAATCCCCATGAAAAAATCTCCCTAAGGAGCTCAGGGGTAACTATTTTTTTCTTCTCATGAAAAAGTGAATGATATTTCTTTCGTCTAAACATCGCATTTTCCTATCAAAGATATGGAGTTCTTATCTTATAGAAATTCCGAAGCTATAAGATAAAAAAAGGCAGATACTATAATAGTAACTGCCTTTTCGTGGAATGTTCTTAGCGAACCTTTTCCTTGACCTTTGCCTTCTTACCTGTGAGGCCTTTAAGGTAGTTAAGCTTAGCTCTTCTAACCTTACCCATTCTCACAACCTCAACCTTCTCAATGAGAGGTGAGTGAAGGGGCCATGTCTTCTCAACGCCTACACCGTTAGAAATTTTACGAACTGTAAATGTGCAACGGTTGCTTCCGCCCTGAATCTTCTTAACAGTTCCTTCGAAAACCTGTACTCTTTCACGGTTTCCTTCTTTGATCTTGTTGTGAACACGAACTGTATCACCTGTGTTGAACTCAGGAGCCTGTGCGTTCAGCTGTTCCTTCTCGATCTCTGCAATGATTGTATTCATTTGCTTTCTCCTATACTATATAAATGGACGTTCTTAAATATTGTTACATACCAGAGGACCGTCATTTTCGCAACATACAAGATGATAACATATATCTTCCTGCCGCGTCAAGGTTTTTTACTTTATTTATCCCTAAAAACGCCGTTTTTAATACGAAATTTTATTTATTTTTCTTATCCTCAGCGATAAGCTTCCTAATGGCAAGGATTGCTGTTCTTATAGCGCTGTCTGTATCATGGGCCTGGGGATTATCAAGCCCTGCTTTTGCTCTCTCCTGATTGGCTACAGTGAGCATCACAGCGCCGCATCTGGCTCTGAGCCACTGGCCTACGATGAACAGTGCAGCAGATTCCATCTCTGATCCAAGGCAGCCGCATCTTTTCCAAGCTTCCCATTTATTCTCAAGCTCATAGAAAACAGGCTTTGTCTCAGGCTCGTGCTGTCCATAGAAAGCATCCTTACACTGAACCACACCTACGTGATGCCTAAGTCCCAGCTCTTCTGCAGCTCTCTTAAGAGCATCAGTAATCTCAAAGGTTGCAACAGCAGGATATTCAATAGGCGCATACTCTTTTGAAGTGCCCTCGGCTCTAACAGCACCGTTAACCACAATAAGATCTCCGCCCATTACATCAAGCTGCATTCCGCCGCAGGTACCAACTCTGATAAAGGTATCTGCTCCGATTTTATGGAGCTCTTCCACAGCGATGGATGCAGAAGCACCGCCAATACCTGTAGAAACAACACTGACCTTCTCGCCATCAAGATAGCCAGTGTAGGTATTGTACTCTCTGTTATAAGCAACCTGCCTGGCATCATCAAAATATGCAGCGATTTTCTCGCAGCGTCCGGGATCTCCGGGAAGAATCACGTAACGTCCCACATCTCCTTCTTTTAAATGAATATGATACTGATAGCCGGCACCTTCTGTGTAATCAACCATAGCTTTTCCTCCTGTAAAATGACAGCTCATCGCGGTCTAAGTCACGATAGCCTGTATTAATCAAATAATCCGTCCATAATATGAATGGTCATTACTTTATTTTCTATATCAATATTTTTAACGCACTCTTTGATTCCGGGGATCATCACAGTGTCATCCCCCTCTGAAACCGCGGATGCATCTGCCTTTTTCATCTCATATACATCATTGGCTCCGGTCTGGATAACCCTGATAATGGTTCCAAGTTCATTTCCATCTTCGTCAACCACCTTCATGCCTTCGAGGTCTGCAAGGTAGTATTCACCGGGTTCAAGCTTTATGGCATCCTCTCTGCTTACAATGAGTTCTTTGCTCCTAAAGCGCTCCACCTCAGAAATATCATTAAATTCCTTGAACTTAACGATAACGAATTTATTACCAAATCGAACCTTCTCGATATTAAGTTCTTTTTTACCCTCACGGCCTGTATCAAGAATTACCTTCTTAAGCTTCTTAAATCTCTGGGGATCATCCGTTGTAGGAAAAACATTAACTTCTCCCTTAAGACCATGAGTAGATGCTATAACACCAACAACAAAATATTCTGTCAAATTATCGCTCCTATGCTCGTATTTATGTAAAACACACTGTTACAATATAAATTAATTTTCTTCCGCTTCTGCTATTCTGTCAAGAATCTTCCGTCTCTTCTTTAGATTTTTCGGAGTGAATTCATCGGGATGTGTCTCCACGTATTTATCGTATAATTCAGGGCGTCTCTCTTTAGTTCTTTCAAGAGATTTCTCAAAACGCCATACGTCAACATTGGCATGGTTACCTGACAAAAGCACAGCAGGAACCTTTTTATCCATCCATACTTCAGGTCTTGAATACTGAGGATATTCCAAAAGTCCGTCATCAAATGATTCTGTCTGAGCTGACTCTTCGTTATTCAAAACTCCGGGAACAAGCCTTGATATGGCATCTATCATAACCATCGCCGGAAGCTCACCGCCTGTCAGCACATAATCACCGATTGAAACATAATCAGTAACAATCTCTTCTAAGACTCTCTCATCTATACCTTCATAATGTCCGCATAAAAAGATGATGTTCTCTGAACCTGAAAACTCTCTTACCATGTTCTGATTAAAGACACTTCCCTGAGGTGTTACATACACAACTCTTACCTCAGCATCAGGATCCTTCTCTTTTATATGCTTCATTATGTCCTGATAGCAGCTGTAAATAGGCTGCGCCTGCATAAGCATTCCGGCACCGCCTCCATAGGTGTAATCATCCACCTTATTATGTTTATTATCAGCATAATCTCTGATATTGTAGGCCTCCACATTGATATATCCATTATCGATGCCTCTGGCGATTATGCTGGTCTTAAGTCCCGAAAGAACCATATCGGGAAAAAGTGTCATAATATAAAAATTCATTAAAAACCTCTTTTAATTTAAATCAGCCGAATAAAGCACAAACTTTATCCGGCTGTAAGTATTATCGGTTTCTGTCCAATTGATAATCAATCAACTATCTCGACATCAACTTTAAGATTCTCTCTGGTAGATGCTGCCTTAACAACAGAGCGAATAGCCTTTGCAATCCTTCCCTGTCTGCCGATAACTTTACCCATGTCAGAGGGTGCAACATGCAGCTCTAAAATGATGTTTCGGCCATCTTTTTTCTCGTTTACAACAACCTCATCCGGATTGTCAACCAGAGACTTTGCAATTACTTCTACCAATTCTTTCATGAATTTTCCCCTAGTTTTATTATACTAAGCTAAAAAGTCTCGTCCGGTAATTATTTAATACCAGCCTGCTTGAAGATCTTCTTAACTACGTCTGTAGGCTGAGCACCGTTGCTGAGCCACTTCTTAGCGAGCTCCTCGTTAACCTTGCATGTGCTGGGATCTGTGTTAGGATCGTAAGTTCCGATCTCCTCGATGAACTTGCCGCTTACAGGGAACTTAGAATCAGAAACAACGATACGATAAAAAGGAACCTTCTTTTTACCAATTCTCTTAAGTCTAATTTTTACTGCCATTTTTAATAATCCTCCATATAAAAAATAAATAAAATGTAGTAGCTATATGTAAAATTCGGATGGTGTTACCGAACTCTCATATCAAAAGAATTTACCAAAACCGCCTTTTCCCATTCCGGGGAAACCGCCGCCGAAGCCTCGTCTGCCCTTCTTGCCCATCATACCGGGCATCTGCTTCATCATCTTCTGCATCTGGTCAAACTGTTTGATAAAGCGGTTTACATCAGCGATGTCATTACCTGAACCCTTAGCTATTCTGTACTTCCTCTGAGGATTCATAAGCTTGGGATTACGTCTTTCTTCAGGTGTCATTGAAAGCACAATCGCTTCCATCTTAGCAAGCTGTTTCTCATCGGGAAGGCTGTCATCGCTTATCTTACCCATTCCGGGAAGCATACCCATGATGGCTCCGAGGCCGCCCATGTTGCGCATCTGCTTCATTGATTCAAGATACATCTCGAAATCAATCTTGCCCTTCTTCATCTTGGAAGCCATCTCGCGTTCTTTCTGTTCATCCATCTCGCGATTAGCTTCAACAGCTTTATCTATAAGACTGAGCACATCGCCCATTCCAAGTATACGGCTCGCCATTCTGTCGGGATAGAAAGGCTCAAGATCTGAGAGCTTCTCACCCATACCAACGTATAAAATAGGCTTACCTGTAACCTGTCTTGCTGATAATGCAGCACCACCTCTGGTGTCACCGTCCATCTTACTGAGGATGATACCATCAACGCCTATGCGGTCATTGAACTGAACTGCCACATCTACTGCCGCCTGACCGGTCATTGCATCAACTACAAGAAGTGATTGATGAACCGTAACGGCATTCTTAATATTGATAAGCTCCTGCATCATGTCTTCATCAATCTGAAGACGTCCTGCTGTATCGAGAATAACTACGTTCTCGTTATTCTTCTCGGCATGCTCAATGGCTGCCTTAGCAATATCAACGGGATTAACATCTGTTCCCATTGAGAAGAAATCAACTTCCTGCTTTTTAGCATTTATCTCTAACTGGTCGATAGCCGCAGGTCTGTAAATATCGCAGGCTACCAGCAGGGGCTTTTTGCCCTTAAGCTTGACCTTTCCTGCAATCTTGGCTGCAGTAGTGGTCTTACCTGTACCCTGAAGACCACACATCATAATGACTGTGATGCTCTTGCCGGGCTGGAACTGAATCTCTGTAATCTCAGAGCCCATAAGCTCTGTCAGTTCCTCGTTAACTATTTTAATAACCATCTGCGCAGGATTAAGACCATTAAGCACATCTTCACCGATTGCTCTCTCCTGCACTTTATTTACAAAGTATTTAACAACGCGGAAGTTTACATCGGCTTCAAGTAGCGCCATCTTAACTTCCTTCATGGCTACCTTTACATCTTCCTCAGTAAGCTTACCTTTGCCGCGGAGATTCTTAAATACGTTTTGTAATTTATCTGATAAACTCTCAAAAGCCATATATTATGACAACTCCCTGGTAATACCATCTATTGTCTTCATGATTCTGTCACGAAGTGTCTTCTGATCTATGGTCTCATCATCAGCAGCCTTGGATAAAAAATCAAGCTGCTCGCGAATCTTCCCTGTTCTCTGTATCATTCCAAGCTTCTCTTCATATCCTTCAAGAGATTTGGTACAGCGTCTGATAATATCGTGTACGCCCTGCTTGCTGATATTGTACTGTTCGGCTATCTCTACCAGAGACATGTCGTTGTAGACTGCATCTTCATATATATTTTTCTGGTGCTCAGTTAAAAGCTCACCATAGTAGTCGTATAAAAGACCCTGTTCTACAATCTTCTCCATCTCATCTCCGAACTATTTCACGCAAAAAGAAATGCGGTACTAATCGCACGTGTGATATAGTACCGCATATATAATCAGCTGTCAAGTATTTTTACTTTACATCTTCAAATTCCCTTGAATTCAAAGGTGAAATGAAGCTTTTGGCCGCCGCTTATTCTGAATTCTTCATGAGGTCTCGCTCCCCATGTATCATCTCCGCCAACACCCATCTGCTTAAGAATACATCTTACAACCGTCTGATTTACAGGTGGAAGCTCGTAAGGATGCTTTGCTTCGTCAAGCTGATCCGGAGTATAAGGAAGTGCTGAGAACTCCATTGATCCGGGTCTGCTCATATATTTATCAGAATACTTAGTGCCATCATCATAGCCTCTGAAAATAAGACCGCGACCCTTTACATCAGTAACCTTAGCCCATCTGACTCCTGTCTTGTTTCCTGTCTCTTCCGGTACAAGATAAGGCTGAACATTGTCCTTTACCAAATTGCTGTAAACAGAAAGCTTTCCGCCAAGGTTCTTATCGCAATAGGTCTCCTCAGGTCCCATTCCGTACCAGGTAGCATGGTCATAATCAGCATCCATAAAGAACATGAATCCAAATTCAGGCATATCGGGAGTGCCTTCTGCCTTATCATAATCAAGGCTGACCCTTACTGTGCCATCCTTAAATACTGTATAAGTCGCATAGCAGCAGGTAACAGGATAAGTTGCGATATATCTTCTAAATACGACCTCTACAGAATCACTGTTCTCCGTAACCTTAGGATACTGTCCGTCATCCGGAGCACCTGAATAAGTACTTTCGCCGTTTGGTGACATCTTTGACTGGAAGCAGCTGGCTGTTTTCCACATAGCCATTCTGAGTGGATCTCTGTTTCCATTATCATTCTCAACGGCTGCTCTCCAGAAATTCGGCCTGGGAGCAGTTCTTATCATCTCTTTTCCGGCATAGATATAAGATGCAATGCCACCAAGAGGCTTTGAAAAAAGAACTTCAAAATTATCGCCTCTTACGCCGATATTGTCATGGCTTTTAACAAGTTTGAAAGTATGCTGCGGAGCATAAAAGCTGCTTCCTTCGGGAGCTGTAGCGACATCAACAGTTACAGCCTTTTCTCCAAAGGCTACCTCATAGCCCGCATCGCTATAGCAGGTCTTCATCCTGTTTTTAGCAGATACCTGAACAACAAGCTCTGTGCTATCCTTTACAAGACCTGTGTCCTTTGAAACACTGGCAGGACTTACTCTAAGGATTTCCTTTGCTCTTTCAAGATATGAAGTGATGTCAAACATCTCTTCTTCTCCGGGCTTTACGGAAATATCGAGCTGCTCATTTAATATCTCTTTTCCATAAGCTGAGATTTTCACATAAAAATCAAGTTCTTTTGCATCTGTGAAAAGATTTCTGTTATAGATCTTTGCCTTTACACTCTTAGGCTTAACTGCTACAGCAAGGTAGTTATCATCACTGTCTGCATCAGTTACAAAGTCAATTCTAAAGGGCTGATAGCATCTCTTGACCTCCTGCATTTTTGCATAGGGCTTTCTTGTGCCATCAACGATACCATTACCGCTGAAGTTATAGTCACAGGGACGTCTTCCGATATCTCCGCCATAAGCCTGATATTCAACTCCATAGCGGTTCTTGGTCCTTACTGACTGATCCACATAGTCCCAGATAAATCCGCCCTGGAATCTGGGATTCCTCTCAGTAAGGTCGATATATTTGAACATGCCTCCAATTGAGTTACCCATAGCATGCATGTATTCGCACATGATAAAAGGCTTCTCGGGATGCTCTTCCAAAAACTTCTCAACATTAACTACAGAAGTATACATCTGACTTTCCATGTCGGAGGTCTCATTATATCTTCTATCCCAGAAAAGTCCTTCGTAGTGAACAAGGCGCTCATTATCCTTCTTGCGGAAAAGATCTGCCATATCGCGAATAACATCTCCGCCAAAGGACTCATTACCTACAGACCATATGAGAATTGCAGGATGATTCTTATCTCTCTCATAGGTTGAACCCACGCGGTCAAGCATCATCTGTCTGTAATCGTCATTATCTCCAGGAAGTGATTTCTCAATAGGAATCTCACCGGCAATAATGGAATTCCATCTGCCGTGGGTCTCCATATTATTCTCTGCAATCAGGTAAATTCCAAGTTCATCACAAAGATGATAGATATAAACATCATCCGGATAGTGGCAGGTTCTTATAGCATTGATGTTATTCTGCTTCATGGTGCAAAGGTCAAGATATGCCTCTTCGCGCCTTGGGCTTCTTCCAAAATCGCAGGAAAACTCATGTCTGTTAACGCCATAGAAAACAATTCTCTTGCCGTTAAGGCACATGATGCCATCCTTCATCTCAAATTTTCTAAAGCCTATTTTCTCGCTTACAACTTCATATACCTTGTCATTCTCATCCATGAATTTAAGGCGAAGTTCATAGAGCTCAGGCTTTTCTGCGCTCCACAGTTTAACGTTTGCTACTGCCACAAAAACAGAGCCTTCAGCGTCCTTAACTTCTATAACGCCTGATGCAGCTACCATCTCATCATTGCAGTCAAAGGGCATATAAAGCTCATAGGAAACCTTTGCTGTCTTAACATTAGTCTTTACTTCGATGCTAAGATTACCGTCCTTAAAAGTTTCGTCAGGAATTGCCTCTATTCTTATATCCTCTGCATGAACAGTGGGCTTTGTATACAGATATACGTCACGGAAAATTCCTGATAAGCGGAACATATCCTGATCTTCAAGCCAGCTTGATGAAGTCCATTTATAAACCTGAACAGCCAGCTTATTTACGCCCTCCTGCAAAAGCTCAGTGATATCAAAATCAGAAGGAGTAAAGCTATCCTCACTGTATCCAGCAAAGCTTCCGTTTACCCAGAATGCATAGCCTGATTCAACACCCTGGAAAGAAATGCAAACCTTATCATCCTTATTCCAACCTGCAGGAATCTCAAAATATCTTATATAGCTGCCCGTAGGATTAAAAATCTCAGGAATCTGACCGGGTTCAATATCCTCATGACCTTCCCATGGGTACTGAGTATTTACATAGGTGGGTGCATCATAGCCTTCAAACTGAATATTTGAAGGTACTCTTATATCATCCCAGCCGCTGCAATCGTAGTCCGGAACCTCAAAGCCTGCTATAGCGCTCTTAATGTTATTTGCATAAGAAAACTTCCAAATACCATTAAGACTCATTCTAAGAGAAGTGTCATAGGGCACTCTGTCCTTTGCAAGGTGAGATTTTGAATCGCACTCAGCTTCACTTGCATAGGGAATAAAGTCTGCGTGAGCAGGCAAAGTATTTATCTTAAAAGCCCTGGGATCAGCTATGATCCCGTAATCAAATCTATCCATTTTAATCATCCGTTTCTTCTGAATTTGAATAATCGGCAAGGCACATTATGAAGTTGGCACCGCCGTTAATACCGTAAACATATCCGTTTCTGGTGTACTCCCACATATCAAAGTGGTAAGGATAATAGGGTCTGTCACCTGAAAACGAAAACCATACGGGATATTTTTGCTGTATCCCCAGATCTATATATTCTACATAAGACAGAATATTGCCATAAACCATGGGCTTATAGCCTGCATCCTGAATTTTTGAGCAGTATGCATCTATAATCTTTGAATAATCATCAGTTTCAAGATTTATAGTCCTCGAATCCGGGCTGTCTGAAGCTTCGATCATTATGGCGATAGGATAAGTAACTTCATAAGGAGCTATAAGAGAAAGGACAAACTCCGCCTCTTCTTCAGCTTCCATTGTATTGATGGCAGATGAATCAAAATACACACCAACCTGAAGTCCTGCCGCAAGAGCACCATTTATGTCCTGTCTGAAGAAGTCATCCTCAACAAGGGATGCATCCTCAGAGCTTCCACGGAGTCCTGCTCTTACCATTACAAAATCCACACCTGCTGATTTAACATTTTCAAAATTAATCTCACCATTATATCTTGAGACCATAATTCCGAATTTAGGCTGAACGCTTTCATCAGGACCGATGTAGTCAAGCTTCCCATTGGAACTTTCTCTAAAGTCCTCAGCCTTAAACATGTGTCTGTCCATATTTTCATCAATTGGATAAAAACGATATTCTCCATTAGATGCGACTATCAGATCATCAGGAAAAAGCTCCCTGATAGCCGAAAGACTTCCCTTGCTGCCAAGCTCCTCCTTAAATGTGTTTCTGACACTTTCAAGTGTCTCGGACTGAGTCTCAGCCACAGCACTTTCAACCATTTGCTCTGCTCTGGCTGTGGTATAATAGCCCTCATTTTCGATAGCATCAAGCTCACTTGTCTTGGCTTCGATGCGTCTTCGCAGGTCAGCATTGGAAAGAAGTAATCCTATACAGAAGGTGAGCGCAAGAAGGCTCACCAGACTTAGAAAAATTATAGATATTATATCTTTGGTTTTTCGAACCATTTTGCTGTTTTGATGGTCATTCTTTTTCATATGCATTAAATCCGTTCGTCAAAATAGCTCTTGTATCCTTCACCGAAAATTTCAGATGCACTGCTTACGATCATGAATGCATCGGGATCCTCTTCACGTACAATGTCCTCTGCAAGAGGTGATAATCTCTTTTTGATGGCACAGAGGATAACCTTTTTCTTTTCACCGCTGTAAGCACCCTCTCCAAAAATATGGGTTGCTCCAACATCAAGCTCAGACAAGAGCCTTCCAGAAATATTATCCGTCTTATCAGAAATAATGTAAATGAGTTTTGCGCCGTCACGTCCGTACAGAACAAAATCGATAACGTAAGAAGTGATCACAACTCCAAGAAGCGAATACAGGACAACTTTAATATCCTTAAGTACAATACCCGCAAAGGATATAACAAAAACATCACTCAAAAGGAAAAGCACTCCTGTCTTAATATGAGGATATTTCTGTCTGAGAAGTTTGATGATAACATCCGTTCCTCCTGTGGTGGCATGACATTTAAATGTAATACCTATTCCTACAGCCACAAGAACACTTCCGAAAATCACGCCCAGAATTACGTCATATACCGCGAATCTCATGCAGTACTTAGCAAGAAGATCTGTAAAAATAGAGATCATGGAAGTTGCATAAACCGTTGAAATAGTAAATCTGATACCGAACTTATAAATCGCCAAAAACAGAATCGGAATATTAATGATCATGAACCATACACCGGTTCCTATAGGAACAATTCTGTTTAGCACGATAGCCGCACCGGTAATTCCGCCGGGAGCAATATTATTGGGATCATTGAAGAAACTTGTTCCTACCGCATACAACAAAGCACCCAGTGTAATAAGAAAATAATCTGTTCCTTTTTTGGTGATTTTCTCTACGTAAGTCATAAATTAAATATTGGTGCGAACAATCTTCGGCTTATAGCCATGCTCTTCAAGAGTCTGCATTATCTGCTCTTTATGTTCGCTGCCAAATGCCTCCAAAGTAATACGAAGTTCAACAGCTGCGCTTCTGTTGATTGATACAAACTGGTTATGCTCAAGCTTGATAACATTACCGTTTGTCTTAGCAATGATATCTGCAACTGCAGCAAGCTGTCCCGGCTTGTCGGGAAGAAGCACTGATACAGTGAAGATACGATTTCTGAGGATAAGTCCCTGCTGTACTACGGAAGACATTGTGATAATATCCATATTTCCTCCGGAAAGCACGCAGACAACTCTCTTATTCCTGGTATCAATCTGCTTAAGTGCTGCTACAGATAAAAGACCAGAGTTCTCAACTACCATCTTGTGATTCTCAACCATATCAAGGAAGGAAACAACCAGATCTTCATCAGGAACAGTCACGATGTCATCAATATATTTCTGAATGTAAGGGAAAATCTTCTCACCGGGAGTCTTTACCGCTGTACCGTCAGCAATTGTGCTTACGGAAGGAAGTGTTGTTACCTTTCCGTTTTTAAGGCTCTCCTTCATACAGCTTGCACCCTCAGGCTCAACACCGATGACCTGAACCTTAGGATTAAGAAGCTTTGCAAGAGTTGCAACACCTGTTGCCAGGCCGCCTCCTCCGATGGGAACAAGGATCATATCAACTGTAGGAAGTTCTTTTATAACCTCCATGGCGATTGTGCCCTGACCTGTAGCAACATCAAGATCATCAAAAGGATGAACGAATGTATAGCCATGCTCGTCAGCAAGCTTAAGTGCCATATCGCAGGCATCATCATAAACATCACCGTGAAGGATAACCTCTGCTCCAAGAGCCTTGGTTCTGTTTACCTTGATAAGAGGTGTTGAAGTAGGCATTACGATTGTAGCCTTTACTCCGTAAGCCTTAGCAGCATAGGCAACGCCCTGCGCATGGTTACCTGCTGAAGCTGTTATAAGACCCTTTTCTCTCTCCTCATCGCTGAGAGTCATTATCTTATAATATGCTCCGCGAACCTTGTAGGCGCCTGTCCTCTGAAGGTTCTCAGGCTTTAAGTATACCTTACCGCCTGTAACCTGACTCCAGTAATCACTGTAGATAAGCTTTGTATCCAGTGTTACCTTTTTTACACATTCATAAGCTTCCTCAAAAGCCGGAAGCGTCAAACTCTCCTGTTTCCCCATTGTAACTGTGACCTCCGAAATTAACTAAAAAGTGCATCCACAAACTGATCAGATTCAAATCTTTCAAGGTCATCAAGACCTTCACCTACTCCGATATATTTAACCGGAATATTAAGCTCTGATACGATAGCTACTGCAATACCGCCCTTGGCAGTTCCGTCAAGCTTGGTAAGAACGATACCTGTAAGATCAGCTACCTCTCCAAACTCTCTGGCCTGTGAAATGGCATTCTGGCCTGTAGTTCCATCAAGAACAATGAAGTTCTCGCGTCTTACACCGGGAAGCTCCTTATCAAGAATTCTGTTCATCTTGGAAAGTTCTTCCATAAGATTCTTCTTGTTGTGAAGTCTTCCGGCAGTATCAATCATCAAAATATCAATATCTTTTGAACGGAATGAAGATACCGCATCATAAATAACACTTGCGGGATCTGCACCTTCTTTTCCTGCAACAAGCGGAACTTCGGCTCTGTTTGTCCACTCCCTAAGCTGTTCTGTAGCTCCTGCTCTGTATGTATCCGCTGCAGCCACAAGAACCTTTTTGCCTTTTTTCCTGAAATGGGCAGCAAGCTTACCAACTGATGTTGTCTTACCAACACCGTTAACACCTATTACAAAGATAACCGTCTTCTGATTCTCAAATTCATAAGCGTTCTCTTTGGTACGCATCTGCTCGCGGATGTTCTCTATGAGAAGCTCCTTACACTCAGCAGTATCAGTGATATGTCTGTCTCTGACCTGTTCTCTGAGCTTGTCCATAATTCGGCTTGTGGCATTGATTCCAATGTCGCCCATTATGAGAGTCTCTTCAAGCTCTTCGTAGAAATCCTCATCGACACTTGAGAAGTTGCTAAGAACATTGTTTATACCCTTAACCACACCTTCTTTGGTCTTAGTGAGTCCATCCTGTAGTTTTGCAAAAAAACCGCCTGCCATTAATCCGTAAGCTCCTTATCAATCAAATTAACACTAACAAGAGTAGATACACCCTTCTCCTGCATTGTAATACCATAAAGTCTGTCAGCACTTTCCATTGTACCACGCCTGTGTGTGATGACAATAAACTGCGTGGATTTAAGTTTATGAAGATAATGTGCAAAACGAACAACGTTGTTCTCATCAAGTGCCGCTTCAATCTCATCAAGTAGACAGAAGGGTGAAGGCTTAAGGTTCTGAATTGCAAAAAGAAGTGCAATCGCAGCAAGGGCCTTCTCACCACCGGAAAGCTGCATCATATTAACAAGCTTCTTGCCCGGGGGCTGAGCGTTGATTCTGATACCTGCTTCAAGGATATCCTCATCCTCAACAAGCTCAAGAGTACCTTTACCGCCTCCGAACATCTCCTTGAATACCTTATCGAACTCTGTCTGTATCTTCTGGAACTGATCGATGAACTGCTTTCTCATGGACTCATCGAGCTCAGTGATGATCTCGCGAAGCTGCTCCTCAGCTGCAATAAGATCGTCATGCTGCGTCTTCATGAAGGTGTAACGCTCCATGAGTACTCTGTAATCCTCGATAGCATTAACGTTTACATCGCCAAGCTTTCTGATAGCATCCTTAAGTAAAGAAATCTTTCTCTTCATCGCAGGCATGTCTGTCATGGTCTCATTGCGCATGGATGCTGCATCTGTAAGAGTTATCTCATACTCATCCCACATATAGTTGATCTGAGTCTCGATTGCTTCCTTACTTCTCTCGCATCTTGCAGTAAGTCTTGTAACTTCCTTATCAAGACCGTTGATAGTCTGATTCAGTTCCTCAGTCATCTTGAAGAAGTTTTTCTGAGATGCGGTAAGTTCTTCCTTCTTTGCTCTCTTTTCTTCAAGTGCTTTACTTACATCAGTCTGAACATCTTTAGAGCTCTCGATTGTGAGCTTAATCTCTTCGATGTCCTTTTTACGCTGTTCTAAAATCTCGTTATTCTGTTTGATGGATGCAATTATTTCATCAAGAGCATCCTGCTCTGTCTTGATCTCGCCTTCGATACGATCAAGATTCTGCTTTTCGAAGGTCTCCTTCTGAAGAATCTTCTCATATTCAATATCCCAGGCGGATACATTCTCAGATTCCTTCTCTTCCTCTTCGTGAAGAGCTTCTAACCTGGTCTGGAATTCAGATACCTTTGCAGACTGCTCTGCTTCAGTTTTCTCAGACTGTTCAAGAGCTGCCTTGGAATCCTCGCGCTCCTTCTGGATATCCAGCATCTGCTGCTCGATGGACTCGCTCTCAGCCTTAAGGTCTGAGTAGTTGCCCTTTTGCTGAGCCTGGCGCTCCTTCTCATTTTCAACATTTATACGTGCAGTATTCTGCTCGATAAACTTGGTCTGCAGAGCTGTTCTAAGTTCCTCAACAGTTACGCGAAGTTCGTTTCTGTGCTTCTTGGTATCCTCAATCTCCTTCTGGAAAAGAGCGATGTTTTCTTTGTGCTTCTTAACATCAGCTTCAAGCTCATCCATCTCTCTTCGTCTTCCGAGAAGATTGGAATTATTCCTGAAAGTACCACCACTGATGGCACCGCCGGGAACAAGAAGTTCTCCTTCAAGAGTAACCATACGAATAGTGTACTTATATTTTCTTGCGATTAAAACAGCGTTATCAACTGTATCTACAACCACAATTCTTCCAAGCATTGCCTTGGCAACACTTCTGTATTTATCCTCGGTATCAACCAGCTCATCTGCCATACCAAGAACGCCCTTTTCATTAAGAGCTTCCTGAGCCTTAAACTCCTGAGGATCACGGATACTTGTAAGAGGAAGGAATGTTGCACGTCCTGCCTTGGACTTCTTAAGGAAAGCAATCATTTCCTTAGCTGTCTCTTCATCATCCGTTACAATATTCTGAATATTACCGCCAAGGGCAATCTCAATAGCTGTCTCATATTTGGGCTGAGTCTTAATGATATCGGCAACAACACCGATGATTCCAGGGGTGTCTGCCTTGTGCTCCATAACCTTCTTAACACTGCCGCCGTAGCCTTCATATCTCTCTGTAAGATTACTCAGTGCATCCAGCTTGGACTTAGCCTGGGTGTAAAGATTCTGCTCATCACGGAGCTTTGCATCCTTCTGTGAAAGCTTATCCCTTATTCCTGCCAGTTCATTCTCAGAATCTTTCTGTTTCTGATTCATGGTTCTGATCTCATCTGTGATCTGCTCGAACTGTGCATTCAGCTTCTGGATAATCTCTTCCTGTGCAGATTCATCGGAACGGGCCTTTACGAGTTTACCTGTAAGCTCAGCTTTTCTGATATTGATCTGCTCCTGTCTGGTATCAAGGGAACTGATACGTGACTTAATGGTAGATCTCTCGGACAAGGTCTCGATAATCTTGCTCTTGCAATTCTCAACCTCAGTATTTATCTCATTTATCTGAGTCATTATGCCATCGAGCTTCTCTCTGGCTTTTGCTCTGTCTCCTGAGAGGACTTCAAGCTCTTTATCAATAACCTCTTTCTCGGCAAGGACTTTATCTCTTTCCTTCTCCTTCTCAGCTATCTTCGCTTCTTCGTCCTTTTTACGTCTCTCGAAATGCTCAGAGTCATTGGTTGCAGAACGAATCTGCTCATTCATGATACCAATCTGACCTTCGAGCTTTTCTCTCTTAACGGAGGTATCTGTGATCTTGGCTCTTGCCTCTTCGATTTCATGATCAAGAGTCTCGATCTCCTCCTGAATTCCCTCGTACTCAGCCTTGGTATCCTCGTATTTCTCCTGAGCTTCTGTAAGCTGCTTGGATGCAACCTCCAGATTCTCCTCGGACTCAGCAAGGTTCTTCTTCTGAGCTTCGTTTTCAAGAAGGAACATATTCACATCAAGGCTTTTGAGCTCTTCCTTGTGCTTCAAATAAACCTTGGCAACCTCAGACTGTTTCTCTAAAGGCTCAACCTGTTTCTCAAGCTCGGATAAAATATCATTTACACGGGTAAGGTTCTGCTTCTCCTGTTCAAGCTTCTTGATTGCGGTATCTTTTCTTGATTTAAACTTAACGATACCTGCAGCTTCATCAAAAAGATTACGTCTATCCTCGGGCTTACTTGAAAGGATCTGATCGATCTGACCCTGTCCGATTATGGAATAGCCCTCTTTACCGATACCTGTATCATAAAAAAGCTCATTTACATCTTTGAGCCTGCAGGTATTACCATTTATCATATATTCACTCTCTCCGGACCTGTAAAGGCGTCTGGAGACAGTTACTTCATCATATTCAATAGGAAGCGCATGATCTGAATTATCAAGCGTAATTGCGACATATGCATAGCCCAGAGGCTTTCTAAGCTCTGTTCCTGCAAAAATAACATCCGTCATAGTGCCGCCACGGAGCTGCTTAATACGCTGTTCACCGAGAACCCATCTCACTGCATCAGCGACATTACTCTTACCTGATCCGTTCGGTCCAACTATGCCGGATATTCCATTGTGAAATTCAAGTTTTATTTTATTTGCGAATGACTTAAAGCCGTGAATTTCAATGCTTTTTAAATACATATTACTTTTCTTTTAGTTTCAGGATAGCCTGATAAGCCGCCTTCTGTTCAGCTGCCTTCTTGGTCTTTCCTGACCCCTCTCCCAATTTGATACTGCCCACGTAAACGGCAGACTCGAATATTTTATCATGCTCGGGACCTTTTTCGCCACAAATTTCATAACGAAGTTCTCCCTTGTCGTCCTTCTGTACCATTTCCTGAAGAACTGACTTGCTGTCATAAAATATCTTTTTATCCTCCGGGTTGTCGAGGATATATTTCTCTATATGCTTCTTGGCTGCATCAAGTCCGCTGTCAAGATAGATAGCGCCGATCAAAGCCTCCATAACATCAGCGATGATGGATTCTCTGTGACGTCCGCCTGTGGCCTCTTCACCTTTTCCAAGGAAGATGTATTTATCAAGCTCTATTTCCTGTGCACAATAAGAAAGCGCAGGCTCACATACCATGGATGCGCGAAGCTTGGTCATCTCTCCTTCTTTTTTGTCGGGATATTTCTCATACAGATAATGACTGGATACTAACTCAAGAACAGCATCGCCCAAAAACTCGATTCTCTCGTAGTCCTTGCGCTTATTGATCTTCTGTTCGTTAGCATAAGAGCTATGGGTAAGAGCCTGTAGAAGAAGGTTCCTATCCTTAAATTTGTAGCCTATTTTATTTTCAAGTTCGGTAAGTTCCTGCTCCCCTATCATAAACAACTCCCACTTTTTTCTAAAATTCGAGTAGGGAAGATTAAATCACACCCTACTCGCTTTATTTATCTTAGGCCTCGTTTCTAGCCTTCTTAAGAAGCTCTACTGCCTCGCCTACTGTTGTGATCTTCTCAGCAAGCTCTGCATCGATCTTCACATCAAACTCATCCTCAATACCCATGATGATCTGGAAAACATCAAGTGAATCAGCTCCAAGATCGTCTGTAAATGTAGACTCAAGAGTGATCTCACCCTCATCAACATTAAGTACATCAGCAATAACTTTCTTTAACTTTTCGAATTCCATATTATTGGTCCATCCTTTGCAAAATTTCTTATTTATTACAAGTAATTGTAGTAACAAAAACTATAATACCATTTAATTAGCCTTACAAGTATTTTCTGTAGTATGCGCTAAAAGCCTGATCCCAAGCGCTTTATTCTTCTGAAGATATAGCCTGCTGAATCTTCTCAGCAATATTCTGCTCTTTAAAGGTTACGCACTGAAGAATGCTGTTCTTAACCTCGATAGCCTTGGCGCTTCCGTGAGTCTTAACAACAAGTCCTGAAAGTCCAAGCATAGGAGCTCCGCCGTATTTCTCTGTGTCATAATCCTTAAGAACCGATTTGAGTGTGGGCTTTATTAAAAGTCCGCCGATCTTGGCTCTAAGGTTACTCATAAGACCATCCTTAACAACCTTAAGAAGAGTCTTGGCAACACCTTCATACATCTTCAGGATAACATTACCTGTAAATGCCTCGCAAACTATAACATCAGCTGCACCTGAAGGAATATCCCTGGCCTCAACGGAACCGATAAAGTTGATATCAGGACAATTCTTAAGAAGGGGGAAGGTCTCCTTTACAAGAGCATTACCCTTCTCTTCCTCTGCACCTATATTAACGATTCCAACTCTGGGATTGGATATGCCGCATACATTCTGCATATATACAGAGCCCATCTTTGCAAACTGTACAAGGTGTGAAGGTCTTGCATCTACATTTGCACCGCAGTCGATAAGAAGTGATACACCCTTCTCAGTAGGAATAAGGGGAGCAAGAGGTGATCTCTCAACACCCTTAAGTCTGCCTACGATTACCTGACCGCCTACCAGCGTGGCACCGGTACTTCCTGCGGAAACATAGGCATCTGCCTCACCATGCTTAACCATAAACATGGCTTTTACTATAGAAGAGTCCTTCTTGGTACGAATTGCAAGTACCGGAGGCTCTGCCATCTCAATAACTTCCTCAGCATTTACGACTTCGAGTCTCTCCTTGTCGTATGTATATTTAGAAAGTTCTTCATTAACCAGTTGTTCTTTACCAACAAGAAAGATTTTCAATCTGTCGGACTCAGCAAGTGCATCGACAGCTCCCTTAACGATCTCCCCGGGCGCGTTATCTCCGCCCATTGCATCAACTGCAACTCTTACAAGTTCAGCCATTTCAACCTCCCGAAACATAATATTCAACTATATTATTCTATAATACAAGCGTGGCTAAAACAAGCCAAAAAGGGTAATAAAAAGGGTATAAAAAAACTCGGATCTCATAACGAAATCCGAGTTTTTATATCTCATTTACAATCAATCCTCGTTTGCTACAACGCTCTTCTTGTTGTAGTAGCCACATTTCTTGCAAACCTTGTGAGGCTGCATAAGTGCGCCACAGTGGCTGCACTTAACCAGTGTGGGAGCAGTCATTTTCCAGTTTGCTCTTCTCTGGTCTCTGTGACCCTTGGAAGACTTATTCTTCGGGCAGATAGACATTCGGTAACACCTCCTTACAGCGTTCATATCATGAACCATAACAAATGGTCATTTGCATTAGTCAACACACTTATGCTATTATATGCGTTGAATTCGTGATTGTCAACGATTTTTTTAACTTATATGAATTACATGCACAACGGAGCACTATAAGCACATGAAAGAACTCAATTCCTGCAAAGAAGCAATGCTTAGCAGTATCGAAAATAAATACTTCTCTATCGCCCATCTTTATAAAGATGAAAAAGCTATGGAAATGCACATTCACGATTGCTACGAGGTTTATTTTTCCATTTCAGGCGGCAAACAGTTTCTTATTGATAATAAAGTCTACGATATAAATCCCGGGGATCTTTTCTTAATTAATCAGTATGATTCCCATTATCTTAGTCAAATTGATAAAGAGCTTCATGAACGTATTGTAATAATGATACATCCCGATTTCATGAAAAAGATCTCAAGTGAAGAAACTGACCTTGATTACTGCTTCCACAGTAAGGATCACGGATTCGCTCATAAGCTCAGTCTGACCCAGGAGCAGCAGAATCGTTTTCTTTTCTTTGTAAATAAGATTCTGTCAAATAACGGCTATGGCCGCGATCTTGTTGAAAGGTCAGCATTTACCGAGCTCTTTGTGATGATCAACAGCATAATTCATAATGCTAACAACGATACTATTATATCAGGTACCTACAACGATCAGGTAGATGCAATTTTATCCTATATAAATAAGAACATTAACTCTCCCATAAGCATCGCTAAGCTCTCCAAGGAATTCTACATAAGCGAAAGCTATATTTGCAGAATTTTTAAGAGCACAACAGGAACCACCATCAATAAGTACATGACGGCGAGAAGAATCAGTATCGCCAAGGCTCTGCTGGCTGAAGGATACGGTGTCAGCGAAGTTTGTGAGAAGTCAGGGTTTGTGGATTACAGTAACTTCCTGAAGGCATTTACCAAGTCCGTGGGAATATCTCCTAAAAAGTACTCCCAGAACTGTAATAAATAATTATTTGTCAGTAAAAAATACGGCAACTGTCGGTTATAAGACAGCTGCCGTTTTTCTTTTATTTTATATCGATGCTAACAAGAATTACTTTGAGCAAAGCTCGTTTGTATCTCTGGCAATTGCAAGCTCTTCGTTTGTAGGAACAACAAGAACCTTAACCTTGGAATCAGGTGTTGATACAACCTTCTCCTTACCGTGAACTTCATTTGCTTCCTTATCAAGGATAACACCAAGGAAACCAAGTCTCTGGCAGATGATATCTCTTACGAGAGGTCCATTCTCACCTACGCCTGCTGTGAAGCAGATGCAATCTACTCCATCCATAGCTGCTGCGTATGCGCCAACATACTTAGCTACTCTGTAGCAGAAAGTATTGATAGCTCTGATGCAACCCTCATCTCCTTTAAAGTAGCCGTCCTCAAGATCTCTGAAATCAGAAGATACATCACCTGAAAGGCCAAGAACACCTGACTTTTTATTGAGAAGATTCTCAGCTTCTGCTACGTTAATGCCCTCTTTTTTCATGATGAACTCTACTACTGAAGGATCGATGTCACCACTTCTGGTTCCCATGATAAGACCTTCAAGAGGAGTAAGACCCATTGATGTATCTACGCATTTTCCGTTCTTTACAGCTGAAACTGAAGCTCCGTTACCAAGGTGGCAAACGATAGTCTTAAGCTCACTGTAGTCCTTACCAAGCATCTCTGCAGCCTTCTTACTTACATAAGAATGGCTTGTGCCGTGGAAGCCGTATCTGCGGATCTTATATTTTTCATAAAGTGTATAAGGAATTCCGTAAAGGAATGCTTCCTCAGGCATAGTCTGATGGAAAGCTGTATCGAATACTGCAACCATAGGTACTCCGGGCATTGCGCTTTGGCATGCTCTGATACCAATGAGGTTAGCAGGATTGTGAAGAGGCGCAAGGTCACTTACTTCCTCGATAGCCTTGATAACATCCTCATCGATGATAACTGACTTAGTGAATTTCTCACCGCCATGAACGATACGATGTCCAACTGCGCCGATCTCATCAAGAGACTTAATAACACCTGTCTGAGGATCTGTAAGTGCCTCGATAACAAGAGTGATTGCGCGGTTGTGATCCGGAATAGCTGTATCCTTTGTAATCTTATCGCCATCACCGGGAGTAAAGCTAATTCTACCGTCGATGCCGATTCTCTCACAAAGACCTTTGCCGATCACTTTTTCTGAGTCTGAATCGATGAGCTGAAACTTAAGTGATGAGCTTCCGCAATTGATAACTAAAATCTTCATTATTACCTCCATGTCCATATATATTTATGGTTATTGTTTTAACTTGTGTTTTAATATTGTAGCACACTATAATGAATAAGTTAAAAGCATTTACTTATTAAATTATAAAAATATACGGGAATTTTTATGAAAGTACTGGGAATAATCGCTGAATATAATCCGTTCCACAACGGCCATGAATATGCGATTCAAAAACTAAAGAAAAAGACAGGCTCCGATTATGTGGTTATCGTCATGAGCGGCGATTACACTCAAAGGGGCTGCCCTGCCATTTTTGATAAGATGCTTAGGACAAAAATGGCTCTTTCTTGCGGCGCCGACCTTGTTCTTGAACTGCCC
Source organism: Butyrivibrio sp. AE3006 (assembly GCF_000424165.1). Taxonomy (NCBI): domain Bacteria; kingdom Bacillati; phylum Bacillota; class Clostridia; order Lachnospirales; family Lachnospiraceae; genus Butyrivibrio; species Butyrivibrio sp. AE3006. The sequence continues at coordinate 119,226 of NZ_AUJJ01000017.1, forward strand.
GTATATTACAGCACAGGAAGTGCCGAGTACTTTGCAGGCGGAGCTGTTTCTATATTAAACGGACTTGGCTGCGTTGATTTTCTTGGCTTTGGATCTGAATCAGATGACATCGAAGGAATGTCCAAGGTTGCCAAAATACTTGCAAATGAACCTGCTGAGCTTAGCGATAAAATAAAGGAATATGTAAAAGCAGGCGAAAGCTATGCCGCTGCCAGAAGCAAAGCCTTGTCAGAAATCACAGGACTTGATGGCGATTCTTTTTCCATGCCTAACGATATTCTTGGCACAGAATACATCAAGGCTCTTTTCCTGCAAAATAGCTCTATTACTCCTGTTTCAATAAAAAGGGAAGGTGCAGGCTACCACGATTCTGTTGCAGAAGGGACGTTATCTTCTGCCGAATCAATAAGGGCTTTTCTAGAGGGAAAGGATTATTATCTCTCCTCTGATGAAGTGGCTGACAGCCCTGTGCTTTCACAAAATGTCCCGGGAGAAGTTTATTCAATTATTGAGGACTGCCTAAAAAACAGTAATAAGTCCATCATGACAATTGATGATTTTTCTAAGCTTCTTCACTACAAACTTATCATGCATAAAAATGAAGGATATACCGCTTTTGCAGATGTTAGCAGCGACCTTTCAGATAAGATTGTGGCAAATCTTAGAAGCTATAGAAAAATCTCTGACTTTACCATGCTTCTTAAGAGCAAGGACATCGCTTATACCAGAATAAGCCGTGCTCTTTTGCATATACTTCTTGACATAAAGGCAGAAAACCTCGCTGAATATGCCGGTGACAAGACTTCTTTTACTTCCTACGCAAGAATTCTGGGGCTAAATAAGAATGCCTCTCCGCTCCTAAAAAAAATACAGGAATGCTTTCGCATCCCTGTTATTTCAAGACTTGCTGATTCAGTTAAAATACTTGATGATATGCAGCTGAGGCTCCTTAATGAAACCGTCCGCGCATCCAATGTATATGATCTTATACTTGGCAAAACAGATATCAATGAGTATTCAAAATCTGTAATCACCCTGCAGTAACCTGATCCGGGAATATTTCTGATGGCATAGGCTTTGCGAAATAGTAGCCCTGAATCATCTCGCAGCGAAGCTTTCTGATATAGTCATACTGCTCCTGAGTCTCAACACCTTCAACAACTATCTCAAGGCCAAGTCTCTTTGCCATCTGAACCACAGACTCAAGTACTATCATTCCCTTTTCACTGTTCTCAATATTTCTAAGGAAATACATATCGATCTTAACTACATCAATTGGCATATCCTTGAACATATTCAGGTTTGAATATCCACTTCCAAAGTCGTCCATCATGATCACAAATCCGGCGTCATGAAGTTTTGTAAGAGTACTGATGATATTTCCTATATTTTCACTAAAGGCGCTCTCTGTAAGCTCTATCTTGATGAGACTGTGATCAAGTTCATACTTATCTACAATCGCAATAATATCCTCTACTATTCCCGCATGATCCACATCTACTCTTGAGAAATTCACAGATACAGGAACCACATCGATTCCAAGATCCGTCCAGTCTCTTAGCATTTTGCAGACATCTTCAAGGACATAAAGATCAAGCTCTGTTACAAAACCGTTCTTTTCAAGAATGGGAATAAAGTCCGATGGATTGATCATCTGATTCTTGGAATCTATCCACCTTACAAGAGCTTCTGCGCTGACTCTTTCTCTCGTCATGGTGTTGCATACGGGCTGCAGATATACCTTGAACTCACGCTCCAAAATGGCATTTCTGACCTTCTGCTCGACAGCTTTTCTGTGCTCATCTTCTTTTCTGATATCCTCATCATAGAAAGCCACATTGGTCTTGAAATTACCTGATACCCACTTAAGGGCATAGCCCGCATGATCAAGCATACTGTCGATATCGTTGTCTCCCTCTTCAATCCTGTAACCACCTGCATAGAAGGATACCGCATAATCAAGGCCTGTAAGCGGATTCTGAATAAAGTCCTGTATACTGGCCTTCGCCATGGTATTTATCGTTACTTCTTCATCTGTCAAAATAGCAAAGGTATCGCCGCCTATTCGCCCGCATACAGCTTTATGTTTTGCTTCATCGGCAGCCTTTTTTACATTTTCAGCGAGCAAAAGAAGGACCTTATCTCCGTTCTCCATACCTGTTCGCTCATTCAGCTCCTGCATGTGGTAAATCTGGATTTTTATCATGCTGTAGCCTGTCATATCCTGCTTATGCATAAGCTCATCGCAGGCTCTGACAAATCCAACCTTGTTATTAAGACCCGTAAGGTCATCTATTGTTACGTCAATGAAGCAGAACACTACAACCAGCAGTGCCACGCTAAGGGCCAGTACCAGGCCGGTTATTGATGTCTCCGGGAACAAAATCTGATACACGATATTGAATATGGTGACGCAGAACAATGTTACAAGCATTCGCAGCCTTATTACGCCAAGATATCTCTTATGTTTTATGGCGCAATCAGCAACCATGATCGCAACAAAAAAGTAATAGAACAGCACTACATAACTGCCAATACCCTGCGTATATTCCATTGTTTCTTTATCAAGTCTGAAGAAGAAATCAAAGAAAATATTACCGAATACTGATAAGAACAGCATGGAATATAGTGGAATTCTTAGAATCAGCGGATTATATTTTTCTCCGCATATCTCAAAGAAATACAGTGCTCCTCTGTATGGAAACATTGACAGCACAACAAAATATAATATAAGCAAAAAGTATGTAACGAACCAGGTTGCGGGATTTTGCATCTTAAGAAATAGGATTGTTGCAAAATCCAGAACATTATATGCAATCGAAAGCATAATTAATAACTTCAGATACTTACTGAAGTTTTTCATAAGCTTGGGTCTTATCCACGCACATATTAAGCTGGTAAGTATAACCATTATTCCGGCTATATCAAAATGATTCGAATAAACCATCCTTAACCTCTGCAACCCCAGTGATCGTAATATGTCAATTAATAAAAAAATACAGGGTCAAAAAGAGACTCCCGCAAAAAACGTATCTCTCCTCCCTGTTTCTTATTATCATAATATTCTTATTTTCAATAAGTTTCAATCCATTTTGTGTAATTACGATAATTTTTTATTTAATTTGAATAGTGTTTACTAAACTTTAATGAATTGTATTCGCAAAATCATTTATAATATTTATAACTATACAATTTCGATAATAGAGGGGATTCATATGGGGCTCGTTAATCTTAAGGCAAATGAGATTATTCACAGAAAAGGCGATAAAGTCGAGACAATTGAAATTGTTGTAAAAGGAAAAGTCTCCGTAGCAATTGACGGTGAAGCGATAACTGTCGAGGTAGGAGGCATACTTGGCGCTGCCGAGCATCCGGGAAAAACTTATGCCTTTAGCTACACCTCTCTGGAGGAGTCTGCTGTTTTTTCATATCCCTACTCCTCTCAGGATGATCTATACAAAATTGTCAGCTCCAATCCAAAAATATCTCCAATCCTGGCTGCACAGACTATCAAAATAATCGTTGCATCCATAGACAAATACAATGAAGACTATGAGAAAATCTGCGCCGAATGCGAGCAGATAAAACAGGATGCCCTGGAATACCCTGTCATGGCTGTTTCCGTAGGTCAGGAGGTTGAACATTTCCCTGAAATAGAGAATGTAAAGCCTCCGGAAAAGGTAAGCGCACTGTCTGAATGGCAGGAAAGCTTTTACAGAACCATGGCTTCCAAGGAAGATATCCTGAAAAAGTATTGCTATGGCTTATCCCCTGAAATTGCAAACGGTATAATACTCTACTCCATACAGGCCCTTACTTATAATGCTGCATGCAGGACAGAGCTTGCTGAGTTCTATGAAAATATGAACAAACAGATCTCACGCTTTAAGTCCACTATGCAGCTTGTGAGAGCTAAAGCAAATGACATGAAGCGAAACGGCACCGAGGGACAGGCTAATGACATTGACATCAAGGATGCCCTTAACACTATCCTTCAATATGCAGATGCCGACGAGAAAGCTACAGCCAATTTCAAAGAAATCATCACTGAATTTAAAGCAACACCCGGAAGATACGATTCTTCCGATGAGAGCAGAGCCCTCAGAAGAAAGGTTTCTCAGGATTATTATACGATCTACACATCTGCTTTCCTCAGGAGTCTGAGAGATCCTATGATTCCTTCTGAAGTAATGATGTTCCTTATGTTCGGCTTTGTGGATGAGGAACTTGCAGGTCTTGAAAACACAAGGCAGCTTTACGTCCTTATGAAAACCTACAAACCCGATCCCGAGGGTCAGGTCATGACATGCTATGAATGGCTTAAGAAAGTCTACAACATGGAGCGTGAACCCTCAAGAAATGAGTTCGATGAAGACTATTTCACTGCCCTTCGTACCCTGAAAACCAGCGGTGATATAAACGAAGCGCAGATGGAAGAAATGAAAATAGATCCTCTTGAAAGGCTCAAATTCGAGGTCAAGAATCTCCTTGCCCTTGGTAACAGAATGAGCTTTGGACGTCCTTCCATGTACGTTCCTGTTTTTGATGCAGAGAATGTAACAAGAGCACTGGATGCCACATACATCGATTATAAAAAGATACATGATTTCTATGATTACATCCGCTCCGTTGATTATTCTGTTTTCTGCAGAGGCGGTCTGTATTCCAATGTTGAAATAAATGTACCCCAGGTTCTGCTTAATGAAGACGTAACTCCCATTATGATCCTTATGCCAAATGTGGGAAGCCGCGCCGCTGTGTGGCAGGAAATTGAGGGTAAAAAAAGAAACACTCCCGCAAGACTTATAATTTCCATCTTTAACACTGAGACACTTGATGATATTCTAATAAGGTTGTGTGGCGAGTTCCGCTGGGAGATGTGTAAAACCGAGCAGGGCGTTCATTGGAATGATGTAACTGATCCTTCTCTTACATCCATGTACTGCGACTACCTGCAGTTCTACAAGAAAAACCACTCTCTTTCAACCGATATGAAGGAGAAATTAAAGACGCAGCTTCAGAAATTCAACAACAATTACAAGAATGTATTTGTCAGCGATTACATAAGCTATATTAAGTTTGAAGCTAACGCATCACCAAGACTTAACAAGATTGCCAGAGAGATTCTCTTCACCTTCTGCCCCTTCTCCAGGGAGCTTCGTGAAAAGATGGCCGACAATCCTCAATACGGCGAGTTGATAAAGAAGTTTACTGCACACAATGCCGGCCTTGCAAGGCCTCTTACCAACATTATGAAGAGGCTCCAGAATGAAGGCATTGAGATCCCGGAAGAAATGAAAACACAATACGAATTCTTTAAGAAATAACCGGATTGCGCTGCATTTTGCTAATAGCGCAAACAGAATCAGAGAGGAACAAATTTATGCAAATGCACTGTGATGACTGCACCTATTACGAATACGACGAAGATGATGAAACCTACTACTGCGGTGTCAACATGGATGAGGACGATTACGCCAAGCTCATGAACAACTCGCGAAGCGAATGTCCATACTATAGAAATAATAATGAGTATGAAGTAGTAAAGCATCAAATGTAATAATCTATACATCTATAGTAAGCGCATAAAGCATTTTCTGCTTACCATAGTCAAGACGCTAAATGAGCCCCGGAAATTCCGGGGCTCTTATTTTTTACTTAAGATCAGATGTGCAGCAAGGGCACTTGGTTGCTTCGATATTGATCTCACTCTTGCAGTGAGGGCAAATCTTGGTTGTAGGTGCTGCTTCCTCTTCTTCCTTCTTAACGCGATCACTGAGCTTATTCAGTGACTTAACGATACAGAAGATAACCAGAGCCATTAACAGGAAATTGATGATAGCTGTGATGAATACACCATAATTAAGTGTTGCTGCTCCTGCTTCCTGAGCTGCTGCAAGTGTGCTGTAGCTTGATCCATCAAGAGAAACAAACCAGTTCGAGAAATCAATGCCACCTGTGATCATACTGATAATCGGCATAATGATATCATTTACAAGAGAGTTGATGATTCCCTGGAATGCTCCACCGATGATAACGCCGACTGCCAGATCCATGACATTGCCACGCATGATGAACTCACGGAACTCGTTAGCGAATCCCTTACCTTTTTCTACTGCTTTTGCCTTATCTACTGCCATAACACTACCTCCCAACAAAATATTTTAAAATAAATATTAATTGTTCATAACACTTGAAATTATAGCACAATTTGGCTATTATTAAATAGTTGTTTGAACAATTATTATAGGTGCAGGACTAGTACATCGGTAGTATGTCAGCTTCCCAAGCTGAAGAGGCGGGTTCGACTCCCGTGTTCTGCTTAGCCTCAAAGTCGCATGGTTATGCGGGTTTGGGGATTTTATTTTATTATGAGTTTCAATAGTAGGGTCGCGCCTCTATTTTTATCGATTTGGCCATTTTCTCTGCGCGGTACTCCCTCGGAATCATGTTCGATTGGGCTCTACGCCTCTATTTTAAGTGTTTTTGCAAATTTCTCTGCGCAAAATCCATGTAAATAGCCCTTCAGAAAAATTCTACGCCTCTATTTCTAATGATATCGCCTTTTCCTCTGCGTGAGAGTCCCTCTTCAAGCTATTCAAGAACACTTTCGCGCCTCTATTTTAGCGATATTCGCATTTTCCTCTGCGCAGAAAGGCTTCGGCATACTTTCCATAATTTTGCTGCGCCTCTATTTTGGACGAAATGGGCATTTTCTCTGCGCAGCCTGTCTTTATCTTTCTCTAAATCAACTTCCTGCTCTTCTGAGCGCTGATTACACCTCATTTACCGCTAAATCAGTGCGCAGACTGGCTTTTTACCTTTCTCAAATCCACCTTCCGGCTTCTCTGAGCACTGATTACACCTCATTCACTGCTAAATCAGTGCGCACTGCAGCTTTCTACCATTCTCAAAACCTTTCCCAAGCTTCTCTGAGCACTGATTACACCTTATTTACCGCTAAATCAGTGCGCAGAGCAGCTTTCTGGCATTTTCAGCACCATTCTCAAGCTCTCTGTACACTGATTTTCCATCATTTCCCACTAAAAATCTTGAAGAGCGTTTTGGGACGATAGAGAAAGCCCCTCATGCAGTCGTTTTGAGTCTCTATATCTGAGTGATGATTAGTCTTATGCACATGAGCATTAGAATAATCTCACGATGATAACGAGAATCAAAAAGGCTACATGAGGGGCGAATCAATCGGCAAAACGCCTTCATCGCCAATCGAGTAGGAGGCTACCCCTCAAGTGAGTAGCCGACCTCACACACCACCCGGCATACCGTTCGGTACCAAGGCGGTTCCTTTAGTTTTCAACAGACTTTCAGATAATAGTCAAGCATGGACGTATATCCGAGCTTGGCTATTATTTTATTTGTAAGCGCAATGGAAAGCATCTGTGCCGCTCTCCAAGTGCCTTTTCTTGTATTGGCAAGCTTATGC